>JBNMGS010000092.1:0-7010 GCA_050872365.1 Lachnospira sp. | reverse complement strand
GATGAATGTGTGGGGAAGATGAAATGATATATAAAATGATTTTGTAATAAATATATAAAATTCACATAAGACATGTAGAAATCAAAAGAGGAGAAGTCTATGTTTAATCGTCAGTCGTTACATATTGCTATGCTGCTATGGGGGAGCGTATTTGGGTTAATAGCAGCATTTTGTATGTTTATGAGTAAGAATTTTGATAAAGAGAAAAGATATTGGCTTATATTATTAGAGCTTGGAGTTTCACTGTTGCTTTTAAGCGATTCATTTGCATGGGGATATCGCGGAGCACATGGAGCAGTTGCATATATAGTAGTCAGAATCAGTAACTTTTTGGTGTTCGCAATGAGTGATGTTGCAGTAGCATTGTACACAGCATATATGTGCAGCTGGCTGTTTGAAAATAAAAAGGTGAATGATATAATGGTAAAAACGTCATATATTCTTTCAATGGCTGGTGTTTTATTAGTTGTGATATCACAGTTTAACAATATGTATTATTATATTGATGCTGATAATTATTATCACAGAAATTCATTGTATATTATATCATTTATAATTCCATTTCTGTGTATGGGAATTGATCTGGTGGTGTTGTGTAAATACAGAAAGAATATTAGCTTCAGATTATTTGTTTCATTTATTGGATATGTGGCGCTGCCAATAGCAGCTTCGATAATTCAGGTGTTTTATTATGGAATATCACTTATAAATATATCTTTAAGTATATCGCTTGTTCTTATGTTTATGATTGCTATCATGGAGCAGAATAATAAGCTAGCAAGAAAGGAAAAAGAGGCGGCAGATTTAAAGATATCTATAATGATGTCACAGATATCACCACATTTTATATATAATACACTCACATCGATACAGGCAATGTGTGATTCAGACCCAAAGGTGGCTGGTGAGACTGTTGGTGAATTCGCTCAATATTTAAGAGGAAATCTAGAGTCGCTAAGCCAGACTGATAATGTTCCTTTTGAACGTGAGTTGAACCATGTAGAGTGTTATCTTGCGATAGAGAAGAAAAGGTTTGGCGACAGAGTAAATGTAGAGTATAATATTCAAGAAAAAGAATTTTTGCTGCCGGCTCTTACAATACAACCTCTTGTTGAAAATGCAGTTAAGTATGGTCTTTGTAAGAAAAAAGGTGGCGGTACAGTTAAGATAAGTACAAGAAAAGAAAAATCAAATGTTGTGATATTGGTAGAAGACGATGGAACAGGATTTGACGTTGATAAAGCAAGAGAGGACGATAGAATTCATATTGGTGTCAGAAATGTAAAGAGCAGACTGCACGATATGTGTGATGGAAAGTTATCTGTAGAAAGTGAAATAGGAAGAGGAACCAGGGTAACTATAACAATACCAGTAAAAAATAGGCTGGAAAGGTCCTAATGTAAAATGCTCTTTAATACAGACATCAATATATATTAGAATATATGTAAGCCAGAGCAAATATATGTCAGAAATGATATAAGCTAGAGCAGATGTATATAAAGAGCAGGAACAGGGAGATAGGAGGCAGAATAATCAATTACGCTCATAAGAGGATAATACGATTATACAATATATATGAAAATATTAGTTGCAGATGATGAACAGTATGCATTGGATAATATGGTAAAAGTAATAAGAGAAGTAAAAGAGGATGCTGATATTATTGCATTTAACGAGCCAGAGGATGTTGTTGAATATATTAAGGATAATAGTATTGATGTTGCATTTCTTGATATAGAGATGGGAAGCATGACAGGCATAGAAGTGGCTAAACAGATAAAGATGTATTATCCCAAGGTTAATATAGTGTTTGTGACGGCATATGACCAGTATATGGCACAGGCAATCCAGCTTCGTATGAGTGGATATGTAGAAAAGCCAGCAACGAAGGAAAAGATACGTATAGAACTTGAGGATCTGAAATACCCGGTTCAGTCTATTGATTCAGGAAAAATTGTTGTAAGATGCTTTGGCAATTTTGAGGTGTTTGTTGATGGAAAGATACTTGATTTTGAAAAAGCCAAGACAAAGGAAATGTTGGCATACCTGATAGACAGGCATGGAAGCAGTGTGACAACAGGTGAGCTAAGAAGTATATTGTGGGAAGATGCAACAACCGATGTTAATACGCGTTCATATCTTTCAAAGACAAAGAAAGATCTTGTTGCAACTTTAAAAAAGGCTGGGATAAGAGATATATTTATTGAAACAAGAGGTAAATATTCAATAGATACATCAAAGATAACGTGTGATTATTATAATTATCTTGATGACATTCCAGAAGGTGTAAGAGCATACAATGGTGAGTATATGTCACAGTACAGCTGGGGAGAAGGCAAGAATGTTACGTTGCAGAGTCATATGTAGGTGGAATAGATGATAGGTATAGGTTGAACTGTATAGATTGATTGCATGGATAAAAAGAAGAGTTAACTATTATATGGTATGTATAATAGTTGGCTCTTCCTTTTTGTAAAAAAATTAACAAATATGGAATAAAAGCAACATAAAAGCAACATTGCATATTTATAATGTGTGTTATAAAAGGAATTGAACGAAATGGGGTGGTAAATCTGAGCATACTTATATATGATGAGGATGCAAAATTAAGGGTAAAGACAGCAGATATAATTATGCAGGTTTATAAAGACGATAATTGTGATATCGACCTCTATAGTTTTGATAATCCAGATGAGGCGATGCTTTGTGCGACAGATGGCTGCATAGAAACTGCATTTATAAGCGTAGAAGATAAATATGGAAGAGGTTTCTATCTGGCAAAAAATCTGAGAAAGTTAGATCCACAGATTAATCTTATATCTATGGCGAGTAAACTTCGTTTCGGGCATGAACTGATTGACTTAAGAATCAGCGGTTATATTCTTGGTGATAGAACTAAGGAAAAGATTCTTGAAGAGCTGGATAACTTCCGGAATTAGAAATGCTTATAATTAATAAAGCATATATCAGGATATCAATAATGAATCCGGATTATTATGTACGAAAGATAGCTTAATTAAAAAATGTAAAAGGTATAAAAAGATAACTTTGTAATGGAAATTTAAGAGAAGAAAGGAAATGCATATGAGAAAGAAAAGATTATTAGCAGGATTACTTTCCATAGCGATGATATTAACGCAGGTGCCAATGAGTACGTATGCGGAATTATCGCCAGTAACGCAAACGGAAACGGTAGCAGAGCAGGCTGATAAGTCAGAAGATAATAATACTTCTAAATCAGCAGGTATAGAAGCTGCTACACCAACAGATACAGAAAACAATGAATCATCAGTGAGCACACAGAGTGGTTCAGAAGAAAAAGAAGCTGTATCGTGGAAATTTATGAATGATGGATATCCATATGGAAAGGATATGACATCTTCACAGGTTACATTAGTTATGGATGTGGATGGAACAGCTTCTTCATATCAGTGGCAGAGTGCAAAAGATGGTGAATATACTGATATTGATGGTGCAACAGAAGCTACATATAAAATAGAAAGTGAAAATTTGACTTATGGCACATGGTATAGATGTGTTGTTGATGATATAGAAAGTAAGGCAGTTGAAACTGTGAAGCCCAATAGGCAAGGTGATAATGAGGACAGAATATGGGCATATGGCAATTATTCTAATAATAGTTGGTTTATAAGCAATGGAAAGATGGCTTATATGGTCAATGGAACTCAATTTGATGTTACCGGATTATATTCTAAGAATAATAATGATTATATGCTATGTACAAGTTATAATGCAGTTTGGGATTTGTATAGCGATACAAGTGGTACACCAGCTGCACAAACTAGTCGGTATGGAAATGGGAATGCTGAACTAGATGCTTTAAGAGTTGCATTTAATGATAAAGATGACTATGATGTTATAATTGAAGCTGATTTGGCAGAAGGACAGCAGGCATTTTCTTTCGGCTGTGATACGCAGTTGGGAAATAGCTCAACGAGTGGAGATTATTCAGATACAGCTCCATTAAAGGCTGTTTTTAAGAATAAGAAAATCTTCCAGGTATCAATGATAGGTGCTAAAAGCTTTAATGAAGCCAAGGATGAGGATCCGGCATTTGTAATAGCACCTATTACAGATAATAGTATATTTTGGCTTGGTAAATATAATGAAAGAGAAACTTACTCATATAACACAAGACCTGCTTCTGATAATAATTATACGGTAAAGAATATTGATGGACAAAATGTAGTAACATTGCTTGAAGGAATAGATTCTGGTATGACGATGTCATGGCTTAATCTTGAAAGCGGCAGCTCTGTCAAGTTCAGATTCTGTGTAGGCGATGTAAAGGATACAGGAGCTGTTAATGGTAAGGTAGATTATTCTAAAGAAAAGATAATAGGCTTAGATAAAAGTACAGATTATATAGTAACTATTGAAGGTGAAGAAGGTACACAATATACAGTAACAAGTGATGAAAATGGTGAACTTTCATTAGTTGGAACAGATAAAGATGGAAAAGCATATGACTTTATTGGCAAGAATATTAATATAGTTAAATATGGTAATCCAGATGCTGCTATGGATCTTGAAATAGCAGGAAGACCTGATACACCACAGAATCCATCAGATCTTGAAGGTGGTTCAGATAGTAATAATCCAGAGTTAGATCAAAACATTGAAATAAAAGAGATGACAGCAGATTCAGTTACTATTGCACCTAAAAACGGACAACAGTATGCGTATTCAACAGATGGTACTAACTGGACAATATTAGATGATAATGATAAAGAACAAATATCATATAATACATATTATAAGGTAAAGAACTTAAGTGGAACTGGTAAAGTATATATAAAAACACGTGTAAGCTCTACTAATAATAACCCAGCTTCTAAATGGTCTGATGTGACAGAACTTACATTAAAGGAAACAATAAAAGCAGATGTAAGCAATTATAATGCTACATATGATGGTCTGGAGCATAGTATAACTGTGACACCAACTAATGTTGAAGACGCAGATATTAAGTACAGCCTGACAAAAGATGGAGAATACACTTTAGATAAGCCAATGCAGAAGGATGCGACTACTTCTAGAAATAGTTCAATGAATAACACAGTAGAAGTGTATTATCGTATAGAGAAAGAAGGATATTATCCATTATACGGATCTGCCTCAATTACAATTTGGCAGAAACCACTTACTATTACCTGGTCAGAAGATACAACATTTATATATGATGGAACTGCTAAGCTACCTAAGGCAACGGTTGATGGAGTACTTAAAGGTGATGAGGGAAACTTAATAGTATATTCAGATTACGATAGTGTTAATGTTGGCACTTATAAAGCTAAAGCAAAGTATAGCAATACTAATTATTCAATTGAGGAAAATTATATACAATTTACTATAGAAAAAGCTGACAGAGAGGCGCCATCACTTAAAGGCATATCTGAATCTATAATAGGAAAGAATGACGGCAGAATAGAAGGATTAACTACTGAGATGGAATACCGCAAGGTTACTTCTGATGTTTCAGAGAATCCTGAAGAGTCTACTTATGAATATAAAGATGTCGATAATGAGAATATGACATTTGAAAGTGGAACTTATGCTGTAAGATATAAGGAATCTAGAAACTATAAAGTGTCATCAGAAACAGAAGTGACTATAGATAAGGGTAGAGACTATATTATCGTTTCCCTTCCATCAGAGGAAGATCAGATAGGATATACAATTACCAATACAGGTAATAAAACACAGGCTGGTTTAAATGAAGAAGCAACATTTACATTTAAATTTGAATTAAAGCCTGGATACAATAAGACATCAGATTTCAAGATAACTGTAAATGATAATGTTGTTGAGATGAAGGAAGATGGTACATTCTCTTTCACAAAAGGAAAAGATTATAACGAGGATTTAGTTATAAAAGTAACCGGTGTAGCAGATATTACACCACCTACAGGCGAGATTACATTAGGTACTATAAATCCATGGAAGACATTCATTAATGATATTACATTTAATCATTTCTTTAAGGAAAGACAACAGGTTGTAATCACAGCAGCGGATAATGTTAGTGGTGTTAAGAACATTGAGTATTATGTATTTAAGTCAACAGAGGATAAAAAGGAATTAAGTTTTGAAGATGTTGAGTATTTAGGTAATGATGACTGGACTGTAATAAATGATGCAAGGGCAGAGTTTTATATTAATCCAGATATCAGATGTGTCATATATGCACGAATAACAGACAATGCTGGAAATATTACTTATATTTCATCAGAAGGAATTGTCCTTGATAATACAGCTCCTGTTATAACTGGAATAACAGAGGATGGAAGTTATTGTCAGAATATTGACATAACAGTTAAAGATGACAATATTGAATCAGTTGTGTATAAGGTTGATGATGGTGATGCTAAAACTTTGACAGTATCATCTGATGGTAAGTATACATTACCAGTAAAAGATATTGTGGATTTAAATGAAACTAAAAATATAGAAGTTACTGCAACTGATAAATCTGGTAATATAACATCTATTAACATTAAAGCAGTACATCAATATAAATTTAAAGAAAATATTGCACCTACTGTATTATTTAAGGGATATTCTTTATCTGAATGTATAAGTTGTAAACATGTATATGAGGTTGATTATAATGTAGATGCATTAGGAGAAAGCGGACTTACACCTAGCAATAAAGAAAATCTTATAAAATTTAGGGATGATGCACAGAATATTATAGATAACTATGTAAAATTTGATGGTGTAGAAAATAAAGAATTTTATGAGAATCTTATAGTGAAGATTAATTCAATGCTTGGTGATATACAGACAGCAGAAAATTTAATAAAAGAAATCGATGATATAAACATATCTGCTCCAACTATAAAGGATGTTGATAGTCTTAAGGATGCTATATCTAAGATAGATGCTTTATTAGATGCAGAAAATAAGGATACTCCTACACAGAGTTTAACTGATGAACAGAAAAATAACCTTTTAAGCATTAAAGAAGATATTAACCAGAAGCTTAT
>JBNMGS010000091.1:0-7026 GCA_050872365.1 Lachnospira sp. | reverse complement strand
ATATCATTAATAAATCACTTAAAGTGGTTGAAATAATAAGCAGATTATAATATCGTTTAATGCATATGGTTAGAAATATCTAACCATATGCATTTGTTTTATCAGATGATGTCTTAATGTAACGCAGGTTGATGGAAAACCATATGTGCTTACTGTATGAATAATACGTTGTATGATACTTATGATAAGCTGTTACCACAAAGTAATTATAAGCCTGCAATATGGCTTCTTAGTGAAAACAGGGAGCTTTTTAAGGATTACATAAATTATGAAGAAACGGAGATTATTGAATGAATTTAAAGAAAGTATTTTTTGTTATATTAGGTTGCCTTGGACTGGGGCTTGGAGCATTAGGTGCTGTTCTTCCGCTGCTTCCAGCATTTCCATTTCTGATGCTTGCGGCGTTTTGTTTTGCTAAAAGCTCAGAAAAGCTTCATAACTGGTTTACATCAACGAAGCTTTATAAAAAGAATCTTGAAAGCTTTGTTCAGGGTAAGGGCATGACAGTAAAGACGAAAGTAAGGATTATGCTTACGGTCACCATTCTTATGAGTGTAGGATTTATTATGATGCATGCAGTACCAGTTGGCAGGATTGTTCTTGGAATAGTGTGGCTGTTCCATGTGTTGTACTTTATATTTGGCATCAAGACACTAAAGCTTGAAGAGGATTGTGCATAGCTTATATTTTTATGCGTTAGATTTGTGCCCCAAATAAGAAATATATAGAAAAATATTTAATTGTTGAGGATATAGAGGAAATATTTAATTGTTGAAGATTGACATATTTATTAAAAACAGGTAATATCAGTTAAGACTTGATTAGTCTGAATGTCTGGCAGGCAATGAAGCCGGCATATATGTTATGTACTTTAACATTTTAATATTAAGTTAAACAGGGAATGAAGTTCTCCCTTGGTATATACCAGAACCGCTTGTTATGGCTGATGACTTCTACGATTATTAATATCGTGGATGTTATCAGCTTTTTTATTGTCTGTATTAAAAACATTTTTACACAAATAAGCTATATTAATTGGGCAGGAATATTTACACGATTTAGTATTGCTTATAGTCAGCTGAAATTCGAAACAGATTCAAAACAGATATAAAATGTAAGAAACATCCACAAAACACAAGGAGGAAATATGTTAACATCATTATCACTTATTTTTTTAGTAGGACTTGCTATGGCAGCAATATGTCAGAAGCTTAAGCTTCCAAGAATTATAGGAATGCTTATAACAGGTGTTGTGCTAGGTCCGTATGTGCTCAATTGGCTGGATCCATCTATACTGTCTATTTCATCGGATCTAAGAAAGCTGGCGCTTATCATCATACTTATTAAGGCAGGGCTTTCACTCGATATCAGCGACTTGAAGAAAGCTGGAAGACCAGCGGTTCTGCTGTGTTTCGTACCGGCATCATTTGAAATAATCGGTTATATTATATGTGCACCATACGTATTAGGGATAAGCAGGATAGATGCTGCAGTTATGGGTACAGTTTTAGCAGCTGTTTCACCAGCAGTTGTAGTTCCAAGAATGGTAAGTCTGATTGAAAGAAGGTATGGAACAAAGAAAGCTATACCCCAGATGATTCTTGCGGGTGCTTCTTGTGATGATATATTTGTAATAGTATTATTTACTACATTTTTAAGTATGGCACAGGGTGGAAGTGCACATGTGATGGATTTCGTTAATGTTCCTGTATCAATAATTTTAGGCGTTTTACTTGGCGCTGTTGTGGGATATGGTTTATATCTGTTTTTTGAAACATCATATGCACACAGGCATTGCGTAAGAAACAGTATGAAGGTGATTATTGTACTTGGTTTTTCATTCCTGCTTGTAGCGATAGAAGGCTGGCTTGAAGGAAAGGTTTCAGTATCAGGTCTTTTGGCAGTTGTTAGTATGGCGTGTGTGCTTAAGCTTAAAAGTACGGAGTTCGTGTCAAAGAGACTTTCAGAGAAGTTTGGTAAGCTGTGGCTGGCAGCAGAGGTTATTCTTTTCGTACTTGTTGGTGCAGCAGTAGATATAAGATATACACTCAGTGCTGGCATGGCAGCTGTGGTTATGATAATAATTGCGCTAATATTCAGGACTGCCGGGGTTCTTCTATGTCTTATAAAGACACCACTTAGTGCCAGGGAAAGATTGTTCTGTGTTATAGCATATCTGCCGAAAGCAACCGTCCAGGCGGCTATTGGTTCAGTACCACTTGCAGCAGGCCTTTCCTGTGGAAATATTATACTGTCAGTTGCGGTACTTGCTATTATCATAACAGCACCTCTTGGGGCACTTGGAATAGATAACACATATAAGAAGCTGTTAGAGAAAGAATAGCTGCTATATACTGATTTATATGAGGCTGATGAACAGGTATAATGCCATTATAATGAAATAAGATTTGCATAAACCAACTGTCTAAGGCCAGGATATAATATGGCTTTATATTATATTTATATAAGCTTCGCACCATGAATAAATGATTAAAAGAACAATAATTGACAAAATTAAAAATTAACAATATAATTACCAGTGATAATTATTTTAGATAATTATCGTTGGTAATTTTTGTATCTGAGATATTTAATAGTCAAGAATGCGATGAAAGTAGTGTATTTGCTACGCCATCATATCAAAATTATGTGGAATTAAATCAATTGAATCAGTTAAATTGAATCAATCAAATCAATCAAATTAAATCAATCGAAACAAAATAATCAAAATGAAATAAGGAGGATTTATCCGCTTATGACAACAGATAAGATAAAAAGAATGCTAGATGCCTGTTATCTGGCTAAAAGGATAAGAGAGCTTTTACCAGAACTTCCAGATGGAGTAACACCAGCATATATTCAGTATATGGATGTAATCCACACATTGCAGAAGGACAATAAAGATATAAAGGTAAAGGTTTCTGATATAAGCGATATGTTAAAGCTGCCAAGGCCAGGTGTGACAAGAACAGTCAAGGAAATGGAGAAAAAGGGATATCTTATAAAGACAGCATCTAAAGAGGATGCACGTATCACGTATATAACAATCACCGAAAGGGGTGAGCAGTTATCAGATAAGTATGATAAGAATTATTACAGCAGACTTGTAAAATATATGGGTGGTATAACAGATGAACAAGCAGACTGTATGATTCAGACTATTGAGAAGTTTTACAACATTATGGACGAAAGGAGAATTGACATTGAATAATTCAAGTATAAGCTCAAAAAAAGATTCAAGAGCAGATTCTAAATCAGATTTTACACAGGGAAGTATATTAGGAAAGCTAGTACCATTTATGATACCAATACTTGGAGCACTTATTCTTCAGGCGGCATATGGAGCAGTTGACCTTCTTGTTGTAGGAAGATTCGGTACAACCTCAGGTCTTTCAGCTGTTTCAACAGGCAGTCAGGTACTTAATCTTGTAACTTTCGTGATAACTCAGTTTGCCATGGGGATAACTGTACTCATAGCAAGATATATTGGGGAAAAGAAACAGCAGCAGATAGGTCCGCTTATAGGTGGATCAATAGTAGTATTTGCTATTATATCAGCAGCACTTTTTGTTATTATGATATGTTTTTCAAGACCAATAGCTATACTTATGCAGGCCCCGGTAGAAGCAGTTTCACTTACTTCTGTATATGTAAAAATATGTGGAGGCGGCATATTTTTTATAGTTGCTTACAATCTTTTAGCAGCTATATTCAGGGGTCTTGGTGATAGTAAGTCGCCACTTATATTCGTGGCAGTTGCGTGTGCTGTGAATATCGCCGGGGATCTTATACTTGTAGCAGGCTTTCATCTCGATGCGGCGGGAGCTGCGATAGCTACTGTATTTGCACAGGCAGTAAGTGTTGTATTTGCATTGTTACTTCTTTTTAAAAGAAATCTTCCATTTACTATTAAGAAGAGTGATTTTAAGATAAATGAGCATTGTAAGAGAGCGTTAAAAACAGGACTTCCTCTTGCACTTCAGGAATGCCTTACACAGATATCATTTCTTGCGTTGTGTGCATTTGTTAACAAGCTTGGACTTGAGGCGTCTTCTGGATACGGGGTTGCCTGTAAGCTTGTAAACTTTGCGATGCTTATACCTAGTTCGCTTATGCAGTCTATGGCATCCTTTGTATCACAGAATGTTGGTGCAGGTAATGAAAAGCGTGCAAGAAAGGCATTACTTACGGGTATTAGCGTAGGGTTGGCGATAGGCTGTGTTGTATTCATATTTATAATGTTTAAGGGTGATTTACTTACAGGAATATTTACAACTGATGAAGCAGTTATACAGAAAGGTTATGACTATTTAAGAGGATTTGCACTTGAAACGATAGTGACAGCGATATTATTTAGTATGATAGGTTACTTTAATGGACATGATAAGACAGTATGGGTTATGGTTCAGGGACTTATACAGACACTTCTTGTCCGACTTCCACTTGCCTACTATATGAGTATACAGCCTGATGCAAGTCTTACTAAGATAGGTTTTGCGGCACCTGCAGCAACAATGTTTGGTATTGTGTTAAATGTGATATTCTACATATATTGTAATAGAAAAGCCAAGTAAGAATATGAAGAATCTGTCTGGTGAAATTTAACAGATTTAATGAAAATAAAAAGATATACTTGTAATTATTATACTTTGAAGTATAATAATTACATAGATGTGAAAAGTGAATTTTGCAAATCTCATTATTTAATCGACAATGGTGCTGCTTTCTCGGTGTAGTGCGGGTCACTAAGGTATACATCGAATTGCATGCAAGCATGCATCGCTGATACCTTTTGTTGCTTAACTCATAATATTGTTATAAGTGCAAAATATTTGATTCGATGACAAGCATCATAAGTAGTAACATGTATTAATACGTGTAGAAATGGGGGCATACATGGCAGAATTTATAGACAGACAGGAAGAAATGCAGACATTGGATAACGAATATGCAAGAAAAAGCAGTTCCTTTGTTGTTCTGTATGGCCGTAGAAGAGTAGGTAAAACAACACTTATATCAGAATTTATAAAAAATAAGAACGCTTTATTTTTTCTTGCAACAGAGGAGTCAGAATCACAGAACAGAAGAATGTTTAAGGAAAAAGTGGCTGAATTCACTGGTAATACATTGTTAAAAAATGCAGAAGTAGATAACTGGGACGAGATATTTAAAGTACTTGTTGGCAAGACATATCAATCAAAGCTTATAATCGTTATAGATGAATTTCAGTATATTGGCAGGAGTAATGCCTCATTTCCATCTATATTCCAGAGAATATGGGAAGAAATTCTTAAAAATGCTAATGTTATGGTGATTATATGCGGATCACTTATATCTATGATGGAGTCACAGGTTCTGGCATATAATAGTCCGCTGTATGGAAGAAGAACAGCGCAGATTAGGTTAAAGCAGATTCCTTTTAAGTATTATAAAGAATTCTTTAGTAACAGGTCTGATAATGAGCTCATAGAAAGATATGCTGTTACAGGTGGAGTTCCTAAGTATATAGAATTATTTACAGATGAGACTGACATATATAGTGCTATATATAATAATATTTTATCCAAGTCGGGATATTTGTACGATGAACCGAATTTCCTGTTAAGGCAGGAGGTAACTGAGGTTGGAAGCTACTTTTCCATAATCAGGGCGATTGCAGCGGGTAATTCAAAGCTTTCAGATATTGCAAAGGTATTGGAAATAAAAGCGACAAGTCTTACAAAGTATCTTGGAACACTTATAGACTTTGACATTCTTGAAAGAGAGGTTCCGGTTACTGAGGATAATCCCGAGAAAAGTAAAAAAGGCTTGTATAAGATAAAGGATAATTATATAAGATTCTGGTTTGCTTTCGTGTACCCTAATATAAGTTTTATAGAAGCAGGCAATTCAGATATTGTTTTAGAAAAGATAAGAAAAAACTTTATAGATAATCACGTTTCATATGTATACGAGGATGTGTGCAGGGAGAAAATGTGGCAGTTAAATGCTGATAAAGTATGGCCTTTTTATTTTTCTAAGGTCGGAAGATACTGGGATTCTAAAACAGAGATAGATATGTGTGCACTTGATCCGGATGGAAAAAACATGATAGTCGGTGAATGTAAGTACAGGAAAGATAAGGTGGGTGTTAATGTTCTTAAGACATTAGAAAATAAAGCTGCAAATATTGACTGGAATAAAAATAACAGGAAGTTATGGTATGTTTTATGTAGTGCGAATGGATATTCTGATGAGCTTATAAAGCTATCAGAGAGTAGAGATGATATTGTGCTTATGTAAAATTGTTTGTGTCTGCGCGCACTTGACACAAGCTGGTTATGCGCAAAAAACGTGCGTAGAAATGAGGATTAATATGTCATTTACACATTTACATGTCCATACAGAATATTCTCTGTTGGATGGTTCAAGTAAGATTAAAGAGATAACTAAGCGTGCCGCAGAGCTTGGCATGGATAGTCTTGCAATAACTGACCACGGAGTTATGTATGGTGTTATAGATTTTTACAGGGCAGCTAAGGATGCAGGAATCAAGCCTATTCTTGGATGTGAGGTGTATGTAGCTCCTGGTTCAAGATTCGATAAAGAGGCAGGAACAGGGGAAGATAAGTATAACCATCTTGTACTGCTTGCTGAAAATAATACAGGTTATCAGAATCTCATGAAGATAGTCTCAAGAGGCTTTACGGAAGGCTTTTATTATAAACCACGAGTTGATAAAGAGATACTTAGAGAGTTTCATGAAGGCATTATAGCTACAAGTGCATGTCTTGCCGGAGAAGTGCAGAGATACTTAGCAAGGGGAATGTATGAAGAAGCTAAGAAAACAGCACTTGGTTATCAGGAAATATTTGGAAAAAATAATTTCTTTCTTGAGCTTCAGGATCATGGGATAGCAGAACAGCAGTATGTTAACCCGCAGCTTCTTAGAATGTCAGAGGAAACTGGAATAGAGCTTGTATGTACAAACGATGTGCATTATACATATGCAGATGATGCAGATGCACATGATATTCTGTTATGTAT
>JBNMGS010000090.1:0-7034 GCA_050872365.1 Lachnospira sp. | reverse complement strand
GTTGTGATTGTGTTTTTTGTTTTTGGTGGTACTTAAACAATACTATAAACACGGATCATTTTCCACTACTTTTTTGTTTGTTGCAACACTTTATTTAATCAATAAGTAAATCAAGCCGTCGCGCAGCGACTTAGTTCAACAACAATATAATTATTATTACAGTTTTTTTCTTACATTTTCTGCTGCCTCAACCATATTTTTAAGACTCTTCTCCGTTTCGTATATGCCTCTTGTTTTAAGACCACAGTCCGGATTAACCCATAATTTATCTTTATCTATCTTTGTAAGCATTATATCGATTGCCTGTGTTATTTCCTCTACGGAAGGTATTCTTGGTGAATGAATATCATATACACCCGGTCCTGCCTCTGTTTCAAAATTGTTCTCCCTAAGCGAGTCAAGAATTAACAGGTCAGAACGTGATGCCTCAAATGTAATGACATCTGCATCCATATCATCTATTGCCGGAATAATATCTGTGAATTCACTATAGCACATATGTGTATGAATTTGTGTTTCAGGTCTGACACCGCTTGATGTAAGCCTGAAAGCAGGTATTGCAAAGTCAAGATATTCGCAATTCCAGTCTGACCTTCTTAATGGAAGCTTCTCTCTGAGTGCCGCTTCATCTATCTGTATAATCTTAATTCCATTAGCCTCAAGGTCAAGCACCTCATCACGTATGGCAAGTGCAATCTGTGATATAGATTCTTTAATAGTAATATCCTCTCTTGGAAATGACCAGTTAAGTATTGTAACCGGTCCCGTGAGCATACCCTTCATAATCTTATTAGTAAGCGACTGCGCATATACTGACCATTCTACTGTAATTGACTTTTTACGATATACATCACCCCAGATTACCGGTGGTTTAACACATCTTGTACCATATGACTGTACCCACGCCTTTTCAGTAAACAGGAAACCACCCAAAGCTTCTCCAAAATATTCGACCATATCATTACGTTCATACTCTCCATGAACAAGTACATCAAGTCCGATTTCCTCCTGCCATCTGACACATTCCTTTATCTTATTTCTGTTGAATTCAATATACTCCTGCTTTGTAATCTCACCCTTACGGAAAGCAGAACGGTTTGCCTTAACATCTTTTGTCTGTGGAAATGAGCCTATTGTAGTTGTTGGCAGCTTTGGTAATCCAAATGCTTCTTTCTGTATCTTCTGTCTTTTACTTCTTTCCGGCTGTCTGTGATAATCTTCTGCTTTAACTTCCGCTAATCTTTTCTTAACTTCTGCATTGTCACAATTTCTTGTACCTGCAAAAAGCTGCCTGTTAGCCTTTAATGTATCCTCTGCATTTATGTCATCACTCTCTGCAATCTGACTTAGTTCTTTTAATTCAACAAGCTTTTCCTTTGCAAATGCGAAATAATCAGTATATTCCTTAGATAATTTTGTTTCATTTTCTAATGTATATGGCACATGCTGTAATGAGCAGGAAGTTGATAATACTGTCTTTATATTCTTTTCTTTTAAAGTATTAATAATATCAAGTGTTTTCTCATAATGATTTTTCCAGATATTTTTTCCATTAACAACTCCGGCAAATAATATCTTGTCCTCTGGGAAGCCATACTTATTAATAAGCTCTGGAGTTTTCTTTCCCTCTATAAAATCAAGTCCTACTCCGTCAAATGGAAGCTTTATAATATCCTCATATACATCCCTGACATCTCCGAAATATGTCTGAAGAAGAACCTTACATTTTCCCTTCTCACCTAAAATATTGCTGTAAAGCTTAACAAAAAGCTCCCTGTCCTTATCTGTCATATCCTGCACAAGTGCTGGTTCATCAAACTGAAGACACCGTATTGCTGTATCATTACATTTTTTAAGAATCTCTTTATAAGCATTTGCAAATGCATCTGCAAAATCATCAGCATTTTTCTCACCTGTAAACCTGCAAAGCTTAAGCAGTGTATACACACCTGTAATAACCGGCTTTGTTTCTATATTTTCACGCTTTGCCTCATTATATTCATCCCATAACTTGCTACCCGAAAGTCTTATATCAGTATCATCTTCAACCTCTGGCACAATATAATGATAATTAGTATTAAACCACTTCTTCATTGCAAGTGCCTTAACATCACCATTCTCACCCTGATAACCTCTTGCCATCGCAAAATATCTGTCAAGCTCTGATATATCCAGCTCCTTATATCTTGCCGGAATTATATTAAGAAGAAATGCTGTGTCAAGTACAATATCATAATATGAAAAATCATTTGATGTAATATAATCTATTCCAGCCTCATTCTGTGTAAGCCAGTGTACTTTTCTTAACTCCTTCGCTGCAGCTTCAAGCTCCTCTGCACTTATCTCATGCCTGAAATATTTTTCTAACGCAAACTTTAATTCTCTTAATGCTCCTATTCTTGGATAACCAACTACTGCTGTTTTCATAACTTCTCCTCATATTTTTCTGTTAATAATTAATTGATAGTGCTATTATAAATATCAGGATAATATTTGTATAATACATTAAAAAATGTGTTTGCCATAGTTTTAAGCTATTACAAGTCCATTTATATTAAAGTATTATACACAACTAATAATTTATGAGTATCTGTCATTCTGACACTGACATACTGCATATTACTATAACCAATAAGAAAGGAATTACAAAAACACTATGGAACTAATCAAAGGAAGACCAGCAGACGAAGCTGGCAGACTTAACAAAGAAATAAGAGTATATGACTTACTTGATAAACTGGGAATGGAATACTACAGAACCGACCATGAACCAGCAACAACTATGGAAGTATGCAACAATATTGATAAAATTCTTGACACACTTATATGTAAGAACCTTTTCTTATGTAACAGACAGAAAACACAATTCTATCTTCTTATGATGCCGGGTGATAAGGTATTTAAGACCAAGGACTTAAGCCATCAGATTAATTCGGCAAGACTTTCATTTGCCGGTGAGGAATATATGGAGGAATATCTTGATATAACACCGGGCTCTGTATCTATTATGGGACTTATGAACGACACAGACAATCATGTCCAGTTACTTATCGATAAGGAGGTGCTTGAAGGTGACTCTCTTGGATGCCACCCTTGTATCAACACTTCAAGCCTTAAGTTAAAGACTAAGGAGGTTATGGAGAAGTTCCTGCCTGCTGTACATCATAAGGCTATAATTGTGGAACTGCCAAGATATGAAGATGCCAACGCCTGATAAGCATATCATAATACTAAGGTGCCATGGTCAAAAGGTCATTTACCCACATGAACTTGGTAATTCCCATATGACGAAGAAGCTTAAGCCTGTCAAGCCGTCTGTCTATCCTGTTTCTTATGATTATAGCCATTATAAACACCTGAATTATTACAACTGCTAATATCGTTATTCCATATTGAAGTATATTATTGACAAGCTGTGTCCTGTATATATTCTTATCATCAACATTAGACTTATATGTTATATATAGGATATAAAAATACATAGTGAATATCCATCACAAACCAGTCGCCAAATCTGTCCTTATTAGACTCCATCTGCAACTGATACATATTTTCCTGAAATATAAGAACAGCCGTCACAAAAAAATGCAAGAAGTGTTGTAGGTGCAGCTCTTACAATCTGCCTGTACCTTCTTTTCACACTTTTAAATGTTATTTTTAGTATATTCACGTTGGCAGGCTGCGTATATTTAATCTATTACTAGATTAACGCATCAATCTTACAGTGCTTTTCTTCTAACCTGCTTTCCAGTAGTGCTTTTTCTGTGTCTTATCAAGATTAACAATAAAATGTTTTTTATATAGAAGAAAGTCTTCTATATCCATAAATATATGAAATAATAATGCGCTGCTTTCAAATTCCTCCCTTGTTGCAGGAAGTTCCTCATCCTTTATATGTTCAATAAGTTCTTTTAACCTTACAAGCTGTTCCTGTGGATTGTTATATTCTGTTATATTTCCTGCAAGATACAGCAGATACTCTGCGGCTATTTTGGCATTTTTAGGCATAGTACGCATTTTCTTCATCTCATAATGAAGATTATGAAGTATCTGGCACTGATTTTTTCTCATCTCAAAGTATGATATATAATATTCCGGGTGGGAATAAAATGTATTGTTCTGATATTCATATGCCTCTTTGATACAATCCTGTATATCTTTTTCAAGTGTTTTCATATTTTCCCATACATCTGTTTCCATTTTTTTGTTAGACAGATACGCAGACAACGCACCCATAATCATCTGCATCCTGTTTTCTATATCTCTCATATTAGTAACTATATGTCTTTTATGCTCATAGTTGCCATTAAACAGATTAAATACTATGGCAAAACCGACTCCCACAAGAACAATTCCAAGCTCATTCCACACCGCAGCATCATTGAAATTCTCATATGTAACAAGATGTGCGGCTATAACACAATTTACAGAAATAGTTGCTCTCCAGTCAAGTATCTCCGCCATAAACACTATAAATGTGAGCAGTATCCCATATGCTATCCACATACTGCTCATATGTGTAAATAAAAGCCATCCTGCAAGCACTGTTATTAAAAATGAAGCTATTCTGCTGCCAGACAGCTTTATAGTTTCCCACTTTGAATTCATAAGCGAAAGCAGTGTTATAGTTCCGGCAGACACTGCATAATTAAGTCCAAGTTTTTGTGCTGCATAAAGTGAAAGACTGCTTCCTATTCCTATTTTAAGAGATAATAATATTATTTTTCTATATCTGTTCATATATACTATATCCCCTTCTATATATTCATCATAATTTTTATATACTTTTATATAAAGCAAAGAGCTGTTACATCATATGTCCGTGATGCAACAGCCCTCTGCTTGTAAAATATTAGGTTTGGGTTTAATGTAAGTATAAATATTGATTAATGCTTTATCTTTAGTACTATGTTTTCTTTGGCTTGTTGTGTTATGGCTTACTAGCACATTGTAAGCCATAACTAAATAGATGATTATACATCAGTCAATGCTAGTTAGTAGTTGTCTGCACCAGCATTGTATTGTAGCTGAATAAACATATATCATATAAATAATCACATCGCTATATAATGTATGTTTATCCTTTATATAAACATTGTATATTGCACATTATACACAATGTATATACCTTTCCATATAATCAAGCTGATTAATGGTTAAGCTTTGTCAGATATAAATTGTCTGACTTAATTACTTGATAAATCCAACTTCTTTAGATATCTTCTCGTATGCTGCATCCTTCTTCTGGTTGAATATCACTTTGTTTTCTTCAAACATATTATTGCCCTTAGTATCTATAGATACGATAAGTGGACCGAATTCCTTAACACGGCAGTTCCAGAGTGTTTCAGGCATTCCTAAGTCACGCCATTCAGCTCTTACTATTTCTTCTACCTCTGTAGCTGCTACTACTGCATTTCCTGCTGGGAATACACAGTGTATAGCTCCGAATTCCTTGCAGGCTCTCTCTGTATTTTCCTTCATACCACCTTTACCGATGATAACTCTTACGCCTGTAAGCTTAACGAATTCATACTCAAACTTTTCCATTCTCATACTTGTTGTAGGACCTACAGAAACCATCTCAAACTTATCATTCTCAAGTGGTCTGATGATTGGACCTGCGTGGAATATTGCATTATTTCTAACATCTACTGGAAGTTCTCTTCCTTCTTCTACAAGTCTTCTGTGTGCAACATCACGGCATGTTGTCATACTTCCGTCAAGGTATACGATATCGCCAACCTTGATATCCTCTAAATCCTCTGCTGACACAGGTGTTATAAGTACTTTCTTACCATTTCTCATCTCTACCATTATAAAGTCACCCCCGTATGTGTTGTTATTGTGTAGTTAAGGTCTTTGTCAAATATGATGTGTCCTCTTCTATGGCTCCAGCAGCCTACATTAACTGCTACACCGATTGCTGATGGATGACGTGCTGTATTCTCGATGTTTACACCCATAACTGAATACTTTCCGCCCATACCCTGAGGTCCTAAGCCTATAGAGTTAATTCCATCTTCAAGAAGTCTTTCCATCTTTGCTGCTCTTTCGTTATCATTATGTGAACCGATAGGTCTCATAAGCGCTTTCTTTGAAAGGAGTGCTGCTGTTTCAACTGATGTTGCTACACCTACACCTACAAGAAGTGGCGGACATGCATTCAGTCCATAGCTTGTCATAACATCAAGAACAAACTTAGTAACTCCTTCATAACCTTCACCTGGCATAAGAACCATAGCCTTACCTGGAAGTGTACAGCCACCACCGGCCATATATGTATATATCTCACACTCATCGCTGTCTGGAACGATATCCCAGAATACTGTTGGTGTTCCCTTACCTACATTCTTGCCTGTATTGTATTCATCAAATGTTTCAACACTGTTGTGTCTTAATGGAGCTTCAAATGTAGCTTGTACTACTGCTTCCTTAAGAAGTGCTTCAAGTTCACCGATAAGTGGGAACTTAGTACCACACTTTACCCAGAACTGGAGTACACCTGTATCCTGACAGCTTGGACGGTTAAGTTCAACTGCAAGCTTCTGGTTTTCAAACATTGTGTTATAAATTGTCTTAGATAAAGGACTATCCTCCTTATCTCTTAACTCCTGAAGTTTTGCGATTACATCATCTGGAAGCTTCTTTGCTGTGTAAGCAATAAACTTTGCCATGTAATCAGTAAGCTGTTTTACCTGTGCTTCTTTAGACATATTTATTCCTCCTTAAATAATTATACTATTATTAATGTTTTTCTTATTTTTATGTATTATATGATATTCATATAATTTCTTAGGTATATAACATTTTCCATCCGCATTTTTATCCCACAAATGTATCTTCTATGGGAAGAATGGATATAAAATTGGTAACAGTATCATGCTTACTACTGTTGATACAAGTATCAGCGGTACACCTGCTTTCGCGTAATCTTTAAATGTATATCCGCCTGCGCCTATTACCATAGTGTTGGCTGGCATTCCTATAGGTGTTGCATAAGCACATGAACCACCTATTACGCAAGCCATAAG
>JBNMGS010000089.1:0-7063 GCA_050872365.1 Lachnospira sp. | reverse complement strand
GATATGTGGGGATAAACTATGGAAAGACTGCGGGAGTAGCGATAGCACTGGTGTCATTGTCACTGACGATTGTTATGATAATATCCAGCAGAATAGGTTATGCCTACCCGGGAACAAGACATAGTATAATAATGCTGATAATAGCATTATGGTTGTTATCCAACGTCATGGCTATAATGATTAACATGATAGAGCAGAATAACAGATATAGTTACGAGCTTATCATGCTGGAAAGAGAACGGGAAACTAATATTAAAGTATATGACAATATAAGGTCAGGACAGGAAGAATTAAGGAATATAAGGCATGATATCAAGAACAGACTTAATGCGCTGAGAGTGGCTATAGCAGATAATGACACTACAGCAGCACTTGATTATCTGGATAATATGATAGGAAGTGTGGATAATGTTAAAGGAAAGATATATTGTAATAATCTTCTGATAAATAACATACTGACGTATAAGCTTAACAATCTTGATGATAATATACAGCTTGAATGTCAGGCAGATGTGTCAGAGAATCTTGATATAGACATGGGAGATATCGGAGTAATAATAGGTAATCTTCTTGATAACAGCATTAAGGCAGTCCGTGATATCAAAGAGGGTGCTTATATACATATAACCATATCTGAAAGTATAGGAAGACTGATAATAATAATAGAGAATAACTATGTGAGAAATAATGAGAAAAAGCCAGTATCATATTATATAGACCATGGGCGTGGTGTTAACAATGTCCGCCGGCTTGTGAAGAAATATGGTGGTACATATAAGGAAAAAGTATCTGAGAATGTATATCAGACAAAGGTTACTATAGATATCTAATGACATAAATAAAGGGTTTATGTCAGCGAAAATAATTGAGTGGTGAATATTTTACGTATTGTCCGTTGTATTATAGTTTTTAAGATTAATAATTTATAAGATTCATGGTATTTAAGATTGCAGAATTTATTGTGTGAATAAATTTTGCAATTTTTTTTAAACATAATTTTATGATAAAAATAGGTGATAGTCTTTAATGAAATATTAAATATGTATAATTGATATAAAAATAATGTCGATTAATTCACAAACTTACAAAAAGTTACATCAAACAATACAACTTTTTACATTTGGAAAATCTTGATAAATTAATGTGTTATAATCTGATACATAGTAATTTGTCGACGGGGGTGCTATAAAAATATCAGATGAAAAAGGAGAAAAATTGTATGATAAGAAAGAGTTTATCAAATAAAATTATCGCTGGCGTTTTTGCGGCAATGGTAGGAATAATATCAATGCAGGGAGTTACAGCATATGCCAATAATCATGAGGATGCTTGGTTTGATTTTGGATTTGAATATGGTAATACCTGTGAAACAGAAGTCAGGGAAAAACAAGATACAAGCTCTGTATACATTAACTGTACAGAAAATGAAGGTGATGATTGCGGGTTTAATGCTTATGCTTACGGTTGTGATAATGATAATGGAGAAGGAAGTGAGTGTAAGAGCGTAAGATATAGCATATATTATGGAACAGTGAGGAAAATGATAAATACCATAAAAGAAGATGGAAAGGGTTATGCATATATAAAGGGGGATCTTAAGGAATATAGTGCTGTATATTATGGTGGATGGTGGAGTCCAGATTCTATTTGATTTTAAAGAATTGAAACACTAGTATAATAATTAAATGAGCTTGCAAAGTATATGTTCAAAAGTTCTGTCTTCAATAATAGGAGAAAGACTTTTGGACATATACATATAGTATTGCGTATTATAATGATAGATATAAAGGAGTATGTATATGAAAAAAATCATAATATCAACCACATTAATGCTGCTATTTATTCTTTCCAGCTGCGGTAATAAGAGTGTCGATGATATATATTCCATGATGGATACGGAAATACAGAGTAATACGGATGATTCAATAAAGGATGATAATGTAATAATAAAAAAAGGTTCAAAATATAAAGACTGTGATAAAAACTATATTCCACAACTTGTAGAACAAGGAACATCTGTTATGGTTACTTCTCAGGGAAATAAGAAAGTTACTATAAGTTTCAGAGTTGATGACGCACTTGCAAGTTATAACATAAGTGCACTTAAACAGTTAACAACTGAAGATAATTATAATAACATAATAAATTCATTCTATAAGTACAATAGTGAAATGATAGATGAAAACGGCAATGCAGCTGCTAGAGAAAATGGCATAAAAAGAAAATTTGTATGTATTAAGCTTGGTTTGACTAATGAGATGACTGAAGATTTTATAATGACACCAGCTAGTTTTAATCTGTTAGATTTACAGAACATAAAAGAAGATGGCTTATTTCAGTATAATCAAATCGGAGGAGGCTATAAGTATATGGATACACCAGATGCATGGGAATATAAACTTGACGGTCATCTGACCCTGCATCCAGGTGAAGAAAAAGAAGTTGTTTTTGTTTTTGTTGTTGATTCAGAGTGGCTGGATAGTTGTAAGTTTATAAAGGATGGCAAAGAGGGCATTTATACAGACCTCAAGACAGGAGGTCCTACTCTCAATAACGTATATATGACTACCAGTTGTATTGATTCAAGTGGGGTTAACACAAGAAAAGGTGTGGCTGCGAATGAGGCATTATTACATTTAAATATAAGAAATATAGATTAACTATATTTTTAACAAGTGAAAGCTGGAGGTTGAACAAAACAAGATGAAAGCGATGATTAAGATAGAACTAGAGAGGGCTTTTAAGGGAGCTGCATTTAAAATAGCTCTTTCCATCGGCATGATAATATGTGCCTTGCAATTTTTTATACAAGTTATACCAGCAGCTAACAATCCTTTGGAACATTATGTCCCAATGCAGCTGGATATACCAGCAAACGTTCATAATATGTGGATAGGAAGCTGGTTTAATATGTATTATTCGTTGTATATACGATTGATTCCACTTCTGGCTGTAATACCATATGCGGTTACATTCTATACAGATAGTAAAAAAGGAATAGTCAGAAATTATTATGCAAGAACTAAGAAAATTAATTATCTGTCAGCAAAGTTTATTGCAGTATTTTTAACAGGCGGATTTGCCGCTGTATTTCCACTTCTGCTGAATCTTATAGCAACATCAGCGGTTCTTCCTTCTATCATAAGTGTTAATGGAATGATAAGCTGCAGTGCCAATGGAATGTGGTCATATATCTGGTATTCTCATCCATATGTATATTATTGTATGTATCTGGTACTTCAATATATATGTGCTGGATTGATAGCAACTATTTCTCTGTCAATATCACAATGGGTTAATAACAGCTTTATAGTATTACTGTTTCCTATGGTGCTATGCGAATTCCTTAATGCTGTTACGCACTGGTCATCTTATAAAGCAGTAAGAGGGGTGGCTGCATATAGGCTGTTAAGCATTGAACAGGTAACGTCTAATTACTGGCAGAGCTATGTGCTGTTTATTGTGGCTGTTATTGTGTTAGATATTGTGTGTTTCGTGTGGAGAGGTGTGAAGGATGACACATTATAAGACAAAGAAAATGATGAAATTAGCAGGCTGTATAATAGTATTAATTATAGCAGTGATAATATGGGCTGTTAATTATATTGATGTTAATAGAAGATTTCCTAAAGCAGTGGAAGAGATATATCATGTTGGTGATGATATTAAATACAACGATTTTACAATAAATGTAAATGATATTTCGTATGTATCAGCAGATGAGGCAAAAGACAAATATGACATAGATGGAAAAGATGATTTTGAATATTTTATTGTCAGTATGAATGTTACTAATGAAAGTGATAAAACATGTAATCTGGAAAAGTCAATAGGACAGTACGTTGGTCTGGAAGCGTATCCAATAGGATACAATAATCAAGGCACAATACTTGTGGATAGCAAAGAAGATAGCAATATCGAACCAAATGAAAGCAAAAGGATGATAATATATTTTATCATTACGAATGGAATGGTCAGGAAAGACAGAAGGGGAATGCTTAAAAGGTCAGATATATATCTGGATTTTTCTAACTATCCTATTCATAGGGCGGTGCTTTTTGAGGATGTAAAAGGTTTTTAGATATATATGGGATGCCTGAATAAAAGGCATACACAAGATGATGGAATGGGATAGGGTATAGTCGGAACGGTGAGTGATTATGAAAAGATTATTAGATTTGTTACGGATAAATGAAGTGAGATTTACATTTATAGTATTGTCGGTTATGACAATCGCTGCTACAATCAGCCTTAAAGGTAATCTTATGTCCGGTGGAGCTGTGCCATGTATGTATGATATATATCTAGTAGGGGTGATGCATGTTGTGTCAACATTCTGCGTGCCATTTGTACTTTTCTATATATTATTTGTAGAAAGGTATAATCAAAGACCAATGCAGGTTATCCGCGAAGGCAGTGTTAGTAATGTGTGGAAAAGCAGTGTTGTTGACTTACTTATTTTAACAGTATTTTTTACATTATATGTATTTGTATTGACAACAATAGCAGGACTGGTGTTCACGGATAGGTTTTATAACTGGAATGAGTTAAACAGCCGCTGTGTGGCATGGAGTGGCAGGATATGTGAGGAACAGCCTTCATTTGTATTACTTCTTATATCATACATAGTGGAAACATTTGAAATATTTCTTGTCACTGGTATTGTTATGCTCGGAGTATGGTGGGGTACAAACAAGGAATGGGCAGGATATCTGGCATCAATAGCATTAATAACAGTTGATAAGGCAGATAAGCATAAGAGTCTTATATTTGCAAAATACTATATTTCAAGTGAAACTTATAAGAAGGGGCTAAGTATAAGTACTAATATTATATATCCGTTGCTGGCTGCTATTATAGTGTTTGCTCTTATAAATGTGTTAGTCAGATTTAAGAAGAAAGAATTTCTGGGGTCATGACATGCCTTTTTACTTTTGACACTTACATCATATTATAGAGATTAACAGCGGCTAATATACTTTGGTAAGTGGGAGGTGTAACGTATATGCATATGTTTATGTTGCAGATAAAGTACGATATAAGAGAAGGGATAATACAGCAGTGGAAGAAATATGCGGTGCTATGTGTGGTATATATAGCCTGTATTATACATTTTATAATGCTGTGCAGGGCAAACAGGCATATAGATACATATACATGTGGTGATATGGTTATGTGGATGTTTGACGGTGTTAAGAAGTTTGATGCAGGTGATAAAAATAATGTTGACATATCATCTGTATATATACTTCCTAACATATTTATAGCTTATATTATAGGCAATTATGTCATAAAAGACCTATATGGGTATGGTAAGGATATACTTATAAGAACCGGAAGCCGTATTAAATGGTGGCTTAGCAAGTGCATATGGTGTGTCTTAACATCCTGTATGTGTTATGCAATGTTATATGTCATTATTATTATAGCAGGTATATGTACGGGTGGTTTTACATTTGTACCAACGAAAGAGGTCTGCTATTCACTTCTTCATATGGATAAGCAGCTTATTATTGATAATCCTAATCTGACAGGGCTTATGGCAAGTATGATGGTTATGAGCCTTGTGATGACTATAACATTTGGCATTATCCAGACTGCTGTGGGACTTATCGTTTCACCTACAATCTCATATATTATAGTTGTGTCGTTTCTGGTTGTAGGGGCATTTTCTGATAATCCGCTTGTTATATCTATATATTGTATGGCGCTTAGAAGCGGAATGTACAGTCCGGGCGGTTACAATATGTGGCTTGGGCTTCTGATTATGGCAGTCATAATAATGTGCTGCATAATCGCCGGTACATTGTATGCACGCAGGATGGATATAATAAGTAAAAAGCAGGAGTGGCAAAATCCGGAATAAATTATATTTCATATATAAAGATGGTGTTGGAAGATTGTACTGGAATAAGGTACAGACCGACATCATCTTTTTAGTATGTATATATTTAGATGAGTGAATTTATTTAGATAAGTGATTTGAAATTATAATCTATAAATGCGTAAAGCTATAAATGAGTAAAGTTGAAAATACATAAAAATAATTTGCTTTTGTTTGTACCTCAGATACATTTCATTTATAGGTAAAGTAAAATGTTCTTTGAGATTAAACAAAAAAATATATGCCAGTTTAACTTTTTTTCTATGCTCATTTAAAATTTTTTGAATGAAATTAAGACATTTTTATAGGCCGTTTTTATATGAAATGTGGGTAAAATGATGTAAAAAGCACAAAAATCGTAAAAAATTTCAAAAACGACAAAATTACGCAAACCCAGTATTTATGCGGCTTCACAGGAATATTTCACTGCCGGAAAACAAAAAAATTAAAAAAAATCAAAAAAAGTTGAAAAAAGTTGTTGACATATGGGAGGGGTGGTGCTATTATAATCAAGTCGCCGCGATACGGCAGCAACAAAAACTTAAAGAGACACAGCAAACCACTGAGTTCTTTGAGAACTGAACTTTGATAACTGAACAGAAAGACAACCTTGAAAATTCTTTTTAGAATTTCGAGATGACAAGATGTTTGTGATACAAACATCTACATCTTTTGTGAACATCGTTCAAGCAATTGAATGAATCCTTAAACACAGTATAAGGAAACTATTAAAGCTAGTTAGTTCAAAACTAACCGGATTTAAAACTCGTGTTTTTAGGAACTTGGCAAGTTGCGACAGCAATCTTGCATGGGTTTCTGAAAGAAACACATTTTTATGAGAGTTTGATCCTGGCTCAGGATGAACGCTGGCGGCGTGCTTAACACATGCAAGTCGAACGAAGCATTTAAGACAGATTCTTTCGGGATGAAGACTTTTATGACTGAGTGGCGGACGGGTGAGTAACGCGTGGGTAACCTGCCTCATACAGGGGGATAGCAGCTGGAAACGGCTGGTAATACCGCATAAGCGCACGGTATCGCATGATACAGTGTGAAAAACTCCGGTGGTATGAGATGGACCCGCGTCTGATTAGCTGGTTGGTGAGGTAACGGCCCACCAAGGCGACGATCAGTAGCCGACCTGAGAGGGTGACCGGCCACATTGGGACTGAGACACGG
>JBNMGS010000088.1:0-7077 GCA_050872365.1 Lachnospira sp. | reverse complement strand
CAGCTAGCTTCGTACATGTGATGTAAACACCTCTGCTCCTGCAATGGCAGTCGCATTTTGCTTCGCAAAACAAGGAGGTGTGCAGCGAAGCCGCGCCATGGACGGCGCGTCTGAGCGGTAGCGCCAGCTATAATAATTTACATGGAAAGACTTAGAAATATCCAATCAAAACTTCTGGCATTGAACATAGTGTGCAGGACTGCCTGTAGCTTATATTTGTCGTCCGTTCGTTAATTACTGTAATTCAATTAAACAACAATATCCCCCAACGGCTCTCTTACAGGAACCCCTGCCTTTCTAGGATACTTTTTTCCTGTAGCCTTGACCTTTTTAATATATACAAGAGATCTTTCAATATCAGTTTCCGGTAATGTAAACTTATCAACCTTTTCTATAACACCACCGAGAATGTTCACAGCCTTCCTGGCACTTTCTACCTCTTTATCAACATCTCCTGACTTATATGCAACAAAATATCCTCCCACCTTTACAAAAGGCAGATTATACTCTGATAAAACCGCAAGATTAGCTACTGCCCTTGATACGCTTACATCAAACTGTTCACGCAGCTTTGGATTTCTTCCACCATCCTCAGCCCTTCCATGTATTGTAGATATTCCTTTAAGAGATAACTGGCTTATGACTTCATCAAGGAATTTAATTCTTTTATTTAGCGAATCAAACAATACAACCTCTGTATCCGGATATGCTATCTTTAATGGTAGTCCAGGAAATCCTGCACCTGTCCCCACATCTATAAGTTTAACGTGTGAGTTATCCCCATTTATAGGTAACTTAAGCACAAGACTATCAAGATAATGCTTTTTCATAACCTCCTCATACTCAGTTATACCTGTAAGATTCATAAAACTATTCCATTCTACAAGCAATTCATAATACTTATCCAGCTGTTCAATCTGAATATCATTAAGACTTACTCCAATACTGTCAAGATTTCTTTTAAATACTGTACTTGGCATGTTTTCTCCTATTTCTTATTAACCTATATGTCGTTTTCTTATCATCTTATATGTCATTTTTCTTATTTCTTCTGTAACTCTCAAGATACACAAGGAGCACTGATATATCTGCCGGCGAAACGCCTGATATTCTGGATGCCTGTCCTATTGAACGCGGATTAAACTTATCAAGCTTCTGCATAGCTTCCTTTCTAAGTCCATTTATCTGGTAATAATCAAGTCCGTCAGGTATAATCTTCTTTTCCAGTTTCTTAAAATGCTCAACCTGTCTTAACTGACGACTTATATATCCCTCATATTTCAGATTTATATTGACCTGCTGTCTTACATCCTCTGGAAGATCCGGTCTGTGTTTATCTATAGGTGCAAGAATATCATATGATAACTCTGGTCTTTTTATAAGTTCCGCAAGTGTTACGCCTGTTAAAAGCTCTGTACTTCCATTTTCCACAAGCAGCTTCTGCACCTGCTCATTAGTTCCTATATTTACACCCTTAACACGCTCTATTTCTTCATCTATAAGCTTTATTTTATTCTGAAGTCTTTCATATCTTTCATCTGATATAAGTCCTATATCATGACCATATCCTGTAAGTCTTATATCTGCGTTATCCTGCCTTAATATAAGTCTGTATTCTGCTCTTGATGTCATCATTCTGTATGGTTCAAATGATTCCTTAGTAACAAGATCGTCTATAAGGACACCGATATAACTCTCTGAACGGTCCAATATAAGTGGTTCTTTTCCTTTAACATACTGTGCTGCATTAATACCAGCTATTATTCCCTGTGCAGCCGCCTCCTCATATCCTGAACTTCCATTAAACTGACCACCTGCAAAAAGTCCCTTTATCTTCTTGAATTCAAGTGATGACTTTAACTGTATTGCATTAATACAATCGTACTCAATCGCATATGCATTTCTTACTATTCTTACATGCTCAAGTCCTGGAACAGTTTTATACATAGCATACTGAACATCCTCAGGCATAGAACTGCTCATGCCGCCAAGATACATCTCATTTGTATACAATCCTTCTGGTTCAATAAATACCTGATGTCTATCTTTATCTGCAAATCTTACTACCTTATCCTCAATAGACGGGCAATATCTTGGTCCTGTTCCCTGAATATCACCTGAATACAGCGGTGAACGGTCTATATTGTCCTTAATAATCTTATGTGTTTCTTCGTTAGTGTACGTAAGCCAGCAGCTTACCTGCTCCTTCTGAACAGTTGCCGGATCTGTTTCAAACGAAAATGGAACAACCTTTTTATCTCCAAACTGTTCTGTCATTTTGCTGAAATCTATTGAACGTTTATCAACTCTCGCTGGTGTTCCTGTCTTGAATCTTCTTACTTCTATTCCATTCTTAATAAGTGATTCTGTAAGATGATTAGCAGCCTGAAGTCCATTAGGACCCGTATGATAGCTTACATCACCATATATACATCTTGCCTTAAGGTATACACCTGTACATAAAACTACTGATTTTGCCTCGTATACAGCGCCAGATACAGTCTTTACACCACCAATTACACCATCATTTACTATTAACTCTGATACCTCCGCCTGTCTTATATGAAGATGCTCTGTATTCTCCAGAACCTGTCTCATTCTTCTTGAATAGTCAGACTTGTCTGCCTGTGCCCTTAAAGAATGTACAGCAGGACCCTTAGAAGCATTCAACATCTTCGACTGTATAAATGTTGCATCTATGTTCTTACCCATCTCTCCACCCAGAGCATCTATTTCTCTTACAAGATGCCCCTTAGAGCTTCCACCTATGTTAGGATTACAAGGCATCATCGCTATACTCTCAACACTCACTGTAAATATAATAGTTTCAAGTCCTAGTCTTGCACTTGCAAGTGCTGCTTCACAACCTGCATGTCCAGCACCTACAACTACGACATCATATGTTTCCTTAATATTAGGCATGATTTTTTCCTTTCTGTTATCTGCATATTTTATATTTTAATTTTTTAATCTTTATCTTTTATACCTGATTATATTCTGTGATGAGAGTGTCGAATATAAGCTTTGACACTTACCGATATATCAGGATTGCTACATTGCTGTAAATTCATGCAATCCTTACATGATATCATTTACCCATACAGAATTTCTCAAATATCCTGTCGGCAAGATCATCTTCTACTTCCTCACCTATGATAAGTCCAAGCTTTTCATATGCATTCATAAGATCAATTGTAAGAAAATCCTCGCTCACCTGATTATCTATTCCATCTTTAACCAGCTTAAGGCTGTCCAGCGCTTCTCTTAAAAGGTTCTTATGTCTTAAATTCGTTATATATATTTCTTCATTTGTTGATATATCACCATTAAAGAACATATCCTTTATCTCATTCTCCAGCTTGTCTATTCCAGTTTCTTCCTTGGCTGATACAGAGATTACATTACATGACAAATGCTTTAGCACATCGTCCTTTGTAACAACCTGTTCCATATCTGACTTGTTAAGAAGCACAAGCACCTTCTTATCCATGATAAGATCCATAATTTCATAGTCATTATTATCAAGTGGTCTTGATGAATCTATCACATATATTATCAGATCTGCATCTTTTGCATACTGTTTTGCCTTGTTAACACCTATGTTTTCCACATAGTCATCTGTCTTTCGTATACCAGCTGTATCTATAAGATTAAGAGTAACTCCTGACAGATTTATCTGCTCCTCCAAAGCATCTCTTGTAGTGCCTTCAATGTCAGTAACTATCGCCCTTTCTTCCCTTGCAAGTGCATTGAGAAGACTTGACTTTCCTGCATTGGTTTTACCAAGTATTACAGTCCTTATTCCGTCCCTCATAATACGACCGTTGTCAGCTGTTTTCAACAACTTATCCACACTTTCCACACAGTTATCCACATCTTTGCACATTTTATCAACATTATCGTTAATATCATAATGTTCAGGATCATCAAGTGCTGATTCTATAAATGCTACATTATCAAGTATTATCTCTCTAATCTTCTTTATTTTCTCGGATAATTTACCACCAAGCTGGCTCATAGATGACTTAAGCGCATAATCATTTCTTGCATTTATAATATCTATAACAGCCTCTGCCTGTGATAAATCTATACGTCCATTAAGGAATGCCCTTTTAGTGAATTCTCCCGGTTCCGCCGGCTTAGCACCATTCTTTAAAACTGTATCAAGTACTTTTCTTGTTACAAGAATTCCACCGTGACAATTTATCTCTATAACATCTTCTCTTGTATATGTGTTAGGAGCCCTCATAACAGATACAAGTACCTCATCTATTACTTCATCACCATCTTTTATAACACCATAATGGATTGTATGACTTGCTGCATCTTTTAACTTCTTATTGTTCTTAGCTGTAAATATTTTATCCGCTATATCAACAGCATCCACTCCACTAAGTCTTACTATACTTATTCCTCCACTCGACATGGTACTTGTTGATATTGCCGCTATTGTCTGCTCCATATACATACTCCTCTATTCTATATCTAAATAACAACATCAGGCACATTATTACAAATGTTACTGAATCAATCCACTAAAATAAACCGTTTCTTATTAACTAATCCCAATAAATAAACAATAATTGCTACTTTCTCGGTGTAATGCGGGTCACTAAGGTATACATAGAATTGCATGCATCGATGATACCTTTTGACACTTTAATCACAAAATATTAAAAATACAAAAATCATAAACATACAAATACATATAAATATAAATATACATATACATCAATGTTTCCATAATTAACATATGACTTAAAAAGGACTGCTGTTGTAATAATACCACAGCAGCCCTTAACAAGCAAAACATTACTATTATGTTTATCAATTCATATCAGTTATTGGTTCTGATTATTTGTTTTCGTTGTAATTCTGTCTTGAATATCTGTTATTTCCACTCTTTTCCCTGTCAAGATATACTACAACATGTCTGAATGGTTCTTCACCTTCACTCTTAGTAGATACAAATCTGTCATTCTGTAATGCTGAATGTATGATTCTTCTCTCATAAGGATTCATAGGCTCAAGAGCAACTGAACGTCTGCTTCTCTTAACCTTGTAAGCAATATTCTTTGCGAGTGATTCAAGTGTATCTTTTCTTCTCTGTCTGTAATTCTCAGTATCAACCTTGATTCTTACATACTTTTCCTTGCCCTTGTTTACTACAAGACTTGTAAGATACTGGATTGAATCAAGAGTCTGACCTCTCTTACCTATAAGAAGTCCCATATTGTCACCAAGAAGCTCTACATTAACACATTCATCTTCTGTGTCAAATGTTATCTTTACTTCCACAGGAATATCCATAGCTTCAAACATATCATTTAGGAAAGTCTTAATTCTGGATTCTATCTCTTCGTTAGATAATACTGCCTTTGGTTCAACCTTTGCAGCTGCCTCTTTTGAAGCTTCTGTATTATCAAGGTTGTCCTGTGTATTTTCTTCATTCTTAACTGGATTTTCTGCTTTAATTTCTTTAGCAGCTGTTTTTTCATTCTTTACTTCTTTTTCAGAATTGAATTCTTTCTTTGTTATTTCCTTCTTAGAAGTTTCTTCTTTAGCTTCTACAGTTTCCCTTACAGCTTCCTTTTCCTTCTTTTCAAACTCCTTGAACTGTTCATCTACAGAATCAACACCAGACTTAACTCTTGCCTTAATCTTTGCTGGCTTAGAATTAAATATTCCAAATAAACCATTGCTTCCTTTATCGATTACTTCATATTCAATATTGTCACTAGATGTTTCAAGCTTAAGGCATGCATTTGTTATAGCCTCATCTACTGACTTACCTGTAACTTCAATATATTCCATGTGTTTACCCTCACTTATATTAAAATCCTGTTAGTTCTTTTTGCCACCATTTTTGCTGTTTTTTTCATTATATTTAGCAACCATTCCAGCCTTTTCTGCAAGGCTTCCTGGTTTTGCTGTCTTATAATACTGTGCAGATTCTTTTATTTCTTTTACTTTCTTTTCGTTTTCAGCTTTTATCTGTTCTAAAGACTTAACAGCCTTTTCCCTGTTAACGTTCTTTGTTGAAACTCTGGCATTCTTAGCTATTGTTTCTGGTGGAAGTCCCTTCTTTGCACGCTTCTTGTTACGCTTTTCAAGATTCTTCTGCACAATTGCTTCTGCACCAAGCTTATCATAATATCTGTTAATAAATAATGTAATAACAATCTGTATTACTGACGTAGCTATCCAGTAAAGGCCAAGACCTGCTGGTACTGATACCGCGATAAATGCTGACATTAATGGGAAGATATAGGTAGTCATTCTCATTGATGCAGCCATAGGGTTATCATCATCAACAGGTGTGTTACCCTGTGCTATCTTAACACTTAAGAACTGCGATAAACCTGCAAGTATAGGTATAAGAATTGCAAGTGAGAATCCAAATCCCGGTTCCTGTGACATATTGATACCTAAAAATGTATTCATATGTTCAAGGCTTGCATGGCTGTTAGATATAATATCACTAAATGCAGGGAATGCATCTCTTAACTTATCCCAGTTTTCAGTACTGAACTTGTTGATTTCAGTTATAGCTGTATTAACATTAGTCCAGTCTACATTCTCACCAAACTGCTTCATAGTATCAGCATAACCGTTTGCAGCCATTATACCGCCATTATCAGTAAGAAATGCTGTAAAAAGATTCTTTAACTGAGAAATGTAAAGTGGTATGAATCTGAACACCTGATAAAGTGCAAAAAGAATAGGCATCTGTATAAGCATCTGTACACATCCACCCATCTGTGAAACACCGTACTTTTCATATACTGCCTTTGTCTCTTCCTGCATTTTCATCATTGCATTCTGATCATTTCTCTTGTCCTTATACTTTTCATTGATAGCCTTTATTTCAGGGCTCATTACTGTATTAAGCTTGGCAAGTTTCTGCTGCTTTATACTTAAAGGAAGCATGCAAAGCTTAACAATAATTGTGAATAAAACGATTGCAATAGCGACATTTCCGATGTGTAAAAAGCTTAATGCTTCAAACAAAAGATTAAAAATATAACCTAACACCTGTGCTATTGGCATGATAATTGCATTAAACAAATCAAACCT
>JBNMGS010000087.1:0-7089 GCA_050872365.1 Lachnospira sp. | reverse complement strand
CATAATCACATCAGAATCATAGCCCGGCATAGCCCATGGCTCAGGTGTGACAAAGCTGTCAACCGGCGCAGCTGCCTGTATTCCTTTGCAGAACGCTATAAGTCCTTCTTTAGTTCCAAGTTCTACTGCCTGAATTATATCATATCTTTCTTCTGTCGCATCAGGAATACACTTAAAGCCTGCCTTTTCATAAACATTAGCCGCAAATATAGCCCCTTTAAGTGCACCTGCCACTACAGTCGGAGCCAGAAAAAGTCCCTGATAAAAATCTTTATTAACGTTAATAGTAGCTCCAACTTCCTTACCAAGTCCAGGAGATGAAAGCCTGTATGCAGCCTGTTCTATGCAATCCTTTCGACCTGCTATATAACCACCACATGGTGCGAGTCCTCCACCTGGATTCTTAATAAGTGAACCCACTACCATATCAGCTCCAACCTCTGATGGTTCTATCTTTTCAACAAACTCACCATAGCAATTATCAACCATGCATATAACATCAGGTTTTATATCCTTAATAAACCTGATAAGTTCTCCAATCCTTTCAACTGAAAGTGTAGGTCTTGTTGCATATCCTTTCGAACGCTGTATAGTTACAAGTTTTGTTTTTTCATTGATAGCTTTTCTTATTCCATCATAATCAAAGCTTCCATCAGGTAAAAGATCTACCTGTCGGTAGCTTATATTATATTCAGCAAGACTTCCCTTAGATGGTCTTATTCCTATAATCTCATCCATAGTATCATATGGTTTTCCTACCGGTGACAATAATTCATCCCCAGGACGCAGATTAGATGAAATTGCAACATTAAGAGCATGTGTTCCACATATTATCTGTGGTCTTACAAGAGCATCCTCTGTCTTAAATATATCTGCATAGACTCTCTCAAGTGTATCTCTTCCTTCATCGTTATAACCATATCCACTTGTTCCATACAAATGCATCTCCGCAACCTTATTCTTCTGCATGGCATTAAGGACCTTAAGCTGGTTGTATTCAGCGACCTCATCTATTTTATCAAATCTGTCCTTTAATTCCTTAATAACCTGCTCACCATAATTATATACTACCTCACTTATACCAAGCTGGTTACAATACATATCTTTCATAATCTTCCTCTTTCCTGCACACGCTTTTTTCGCATACCTGGTTTGTATCTTGTACACATAGACACAAATCCCATTATTCCTCATTTTCTTACATTCGTTATATACTTTATACTCAATCCTGCCTTTACGCAACTATATTCTTATCTTTTAGAATATTTTGCATATATTCAAGAACTTTTTCTTTATCATGTCCGAACTTATTTAAGTCCAGCCACTCTATATCTTTTTCTCTTTTAAACCATGTTATCTGTCTTTTTGAGAAATGTCTTGTATTATTTTTGATATTCTCCTTTAATTCTTCAATCGTACACAAACCATCAAAATAATCTAACACTTCCTTATAACCTATCGCCTGCATGGATGTAGAATTTCTGTCTATTCCACTTTCTTTCAGCTTTTTAACTTCATCTATAAGTCCCTCGTCAAACATCTGGTCAACTCTTTGATTAATTCTGTCATATAACAGTTTTCTATCATCATTTAATACAAAATACGCAAAATTATATGGTGAATTTCTTCTTTGTTGTTCCTCATTATGTTCAGATATTCTTTTACCTGTCTGTTTATAGTATTCAATAGCTCTTGCAACCCTTTTTATATTGTTATAATGAATTGCCTCTGCTGCCTTTTTGTCAATTTCACGTAACATATTGTGAAGATATATCGCACCCTTGCTTTCTGCTATGGCATACAGCTCTTTCCTATATGAATCGTCCTTATCTTCGTTCTCAAACTGAATATCATAAAGAACCGACTGTATGTAAAAACCAGTTCCACCTACAATAAGAGGTATATGTCCGTTAGCTTTTATCTTCTCAATCGCTTCACAAGCCATATTCTTAAACAAAGTTATATTAAATTCTTCATCAGGATTAATAACATCTATAAGATAATGCTTAACCCCCTGCATTTCTTCCTGTTTTATCTTGGCAGTACCTATATCCATGCCTCTATACACCTGCATGGAATCGGCACTAATAATTTCCGCGCCAATTCTTTTGGCCAGATTTATCGATAAAGATGTTTTTCCTACCGCTGTAGGACCAGTCAGTATAACCAAAGGCTGTTTTTCCATATCAATCCTCATTTCTGCACATTTTCTTGCATGATTAGTTTGTAGCTTTGCAAGTCTTTCATATTTATTAAGTTTATGATAAGATTCTCTTCTTCATCTTAATCTTAATTTACACAATTCGTTTGAATTTTCTTTCTATATCGTATTTACTCATAACTATAAGAGTTGGTCTGCCATGTGGGCAATTATAAGGGTTATCTGCCATCATAAGCTCCTCCATAAGCTCTTTTGCTTCCTGAGTAGATATTTTATTATTTCCTTTTATAGCCGCTTTACATGACATAGAAGCAACTTTCTCTGTAAGAATATCCATATCAGACATTCTTCCCTCTCTCATAAGGCCATCTATAAGATCTGTAAGCATCTGCCTGTAATCAATCTTTGGAAATCCAGCTGGAATTCCTGTAACTTTGTATTCATTACCGCCAAATTCCTCTATTTCATATCCCATTCTAGTAAATACAGGCATATTCTGCTTAAGCACTTCCTCCTCATTCATATTAAGAGTTAATATAACAGGCGGCATTATCATCTGCGTATCAATATGCTTTTCTTTGATTTTTTTCATCATTCTTTCATATAATACTTTTTCATGTGCTGCATGCTGATCCATCATATAGAACCGGTCTTCAAACTCTATAAGCCAGTAAGTATCGAACAACTGTCCTATTATTCTGTAATTATTCTTGTTCTTTACATCAAGGAGCTTATCATCAAACATAGACATCTGTTCTGGTTTCACCTTAATCTCTGCCTGATACTTTTTCTCTTCATCCTTTATCATAACCTCTGATCTTTTAATCTCAAAAGGTTCTGGAAGCCTTGTTTCCGGCTTATTCAGGTTTGAATCGTGTACAATTATATCATTATATATATCATCATTATGTTTTTCAGTCTCTTCTACTGCATTTTCAATTGATTTATTATTTTCAATTTTCCGGCTATTATCCTTAATACTATCTTTTTTCTGCTCATAAGTGGCAATAGTGTTACTCACTATTTCGGATTTATCAACTGTCTCATTATTATCTTGTAACTGTACCTTTTCTTTACTATCTTGTACTTCATCTTTATTTTTATTAGATATTACTGGCTGTCCTATTACATCTTCTTTTACGCTTGCATTTGCAGCAGCATTTTCTTTTCTTATCTGCTGCATTATCTGACCGTCAGCCTCAACTTCTGCAACTAATTCCTTACCTTTAAGAGTTGAGAGTATAGTATCATATACAAAATTATACACGTACTCATTGTTGGAAAATCTTAACTCCATCTTAGTAGGATGCACATTAACATCTATAATCTCTGGATTTATTGTAAAATGTAATACCGTAAAAGGATAGTTATGAGGCATTATAAAACCTTTATATCCAGACTCTATAGCTCTGTTTATTATTCCGCTTTTTATATATCTGCCATTAATATAATAATTCTCATACGTTCTGTTTCCCCGGTTAACAAATGGTTTGCCAATATAGCCCCCGATCTTAATATTTTCAGTTGAACTGTTTACCTCATATAAGTTTGCCGTTATATCTCTTCCATATACGTTATATATAATATCCTTAAGTTTCATGTTACCTGATTTATGAAGCTTATTCTGATTATTATTAATAAATCTGAATGATATATCCGGATGTGAAAGTGCGAGATACTGCATAAGTGAATTAATATATCCGGCCTCTGTCGTTGCAGATTTTAAGAATTTCCTTCTGACCGGTGTATTAAAAAACAGGTTTCTCACAATAAATGTAGTACCATCAGGAGCGCCTATATCTTCAACTGATATTCTGTTTCCACCCTCTGATATATATCTTGTACCTGTAAGACTACTTTTTGTCTTCGTTATAAGTTCCACCTGTGAAACTGCTGCTATACTTGCCAGTGCTTCACCTCTGAAACCAAGTGAAGAGACCGTTATAAGGTCTTCTATTGACTTAATCTTACTTGTTGCGTGTCTTTTAAATGCTATATCAATCTCATCTTTATTAATTCCAGAACCATTATCCGTTACTCTTATAAATGAGATTCCGCCTTCTTTTATCTCAACAGTAACAGCATTAGCTCCTGCATCTATAGCATTTTCCACTAACTCTTTTACAACAGAAGAAGGTCTTTCTATAACTTCTCCTGCTGCAATTTTATTAATAGTATTCTGATCAAGCAGTTGAATTCCCAATGTCAGTCTCCTTTCATACTCTAATCCGTATATAAAAGCTATCCATAAAAGCCGGAATAAGTCAGAATAACCCTGCTTACTTTCCATGCTTTATTTTATCAGCCATGTATTTTAAATATTTACCAGCGGTTTTTAACCTTTTCCTGCAATTTATATAATGTATTAAGAGCATCAATAGGTGTCATATTACTGATATCAAGCTCTTTAATATCAGATATTATATCATCATCCTTAACTGTATCAAACAAAGACATCTGTTTATCCTCGAGATCATTAATCTTTTTGTACTGATTATTCATCTTTTCCAGTTTCTTGGAATACTGAGCGATATCCTTTGCTTTCTGTGATATATCAGCATCACTGAGCTCTACAACCAGCTCTTTAGCTCTATTTAGAACAGCTTCCGGAACCCCTGCAAGCTTTGCTACCTGTATACCATAGCTTTTATCTGCACCACCCTTTATAATCTTACGAAGAAATACTATATCATCACCGCATTCCTTGACCGCTATACAATAATTATTAACTCCGTCAAGTGTTCCTTCAAGTTCTGTAAGCTCATGATAGTGTGTTGCAAAAAGAGTTTTTGCTCCTAATATTTTAGTATTAGCTATATACTCTACAACAGCCCACGCTATACTAAGACCATCAAACGTACTTGTACCCCGTCCTATCTCATCAAGTATAATAAGACTCTTTGAAGTGGCATTACGCAGTATATTGGCTACCTCTGTCATCTCAACCATAAATGTAGACTGACCCGAAGCCAGGTCATCTGATGCTCCTACCCTTGTAAATATTCTGTCAACTATACATATGTTAGCTGAATCTGCCGGAACAAAGCTTCCTGTCTGTGCCATAAGCACAATAAGAGCAGTCTGTCTCATATAAGTTGACTTACCGGCCATATTAGGTCCTGTTATTATTGTCACCCTGTTTGATGAATTATCAAGATATGTGTCATTTGATATAAACATATCATTTGTTATCATCTTTTCAACTACAGGATGCCTTCCGTTTTTAATATCTATTACACCTTTATCATTAATCTTAGGTCTTACATAATTATTCTGTGTTGCAACAACAGAAAGTGAAACAAGTGCATCAACCATAGCCACAGCTTTGGCAGTATTCTGTATTCTTACTACCTCCGATGCAATCTTCTCCCTGACTTCACTAAACAAGTCATATTCAAGTGAATAAAGCTTATCCTCTGCGCCAAGTATGACACCTTCAAGATGTTTTAACTCATCTGTAGTATATCGTTCTGCATTGGTTAATGTCTGCTTTCTTACCCACTCTGGCGGAACTTTATCCTTAAATGAATTAGTAACCTCAAGATAGTATCCAAACACCTTATTGTACTTAACTTTAAGATTCTTTATTCCAGTTCTTTCTTTTTCGCGCATCTCAAGCTCTGAAAGCCATTCCTTGCCTTTTATCTTGGCATCTCTTAACTCATCAGCTTCTTTTGAATAGCCTTCCTTTATAATACCTCCATCACGCACAGATATAGGCGGTTCTTCAACTATTGCAGAAAGTACAAGATTATAAAGATCTGACAAATCATCCATTTTTTCAAAACATTCCGTAAACATAGATGCTTTGAAATTGCCAATAATACGTCTGATATGTGGAATCATCTCAAGTGTATTCCTAAATGCGATAAGATCTCTTGGATTAGCCGTTTTACAGCTTATCTTTGTCATAATACGTTCCATATCATAAACCGGATTAAGATACTCTCTTAATTCTTCCCTGTCTATCATACAGTTATTAAGTTCCTCTATTGCATCCTGTCGATTTATTATTTCGTCCCTGTTAATAAGCGGCTGCTCAATATATGAACGGAGCATACGTGCACCCATAGCAGTCTTAGTCTTATCAAGAACCCATAACAACGAACCTTTTTTCTGCTTTTCACGCATAGTTTCAACAAGTTCAAGATTTCTTCTAGAAGAACTGTCAATAAGCATATATTTACCGGAAGAATACGGCATCAATGTAGTAATATGTGGCATTGTGCTCTTCTGTGTCTCGTACAGATATGTTAGAAGCGCGCCTGCTGCTATAACACCTACTGTATAGTCTTTAACGCCAAGTCCATCAAGCACCTCCATATGAAAATGCTCAAGCAGCTTATTTTTACATGTCTCTTCGTTAAAATACCAGTTATCAAGTGTCGACATCGTAATCCCAAGTTTCGCATTAATTGCTTCAAGATTAATACCGCTCATTGCAAAATATTCGTTTACAATAATCTCTGACGGTGAGAACTTGTTTATCTCATCAATCAGTTCGCTTCCATCAGCAAGCTCTGTCACAAAGAAATCACCAGTGGAATAATCAGCTATAGAAACACCGAGATTATCACCCAGATACACTATACTCATCATATAATTATTCTTTGTTTCATCAAGTCCAAGTGTATTAATATTAGTTCCAGGTGTTACAACCTTTATAACCTCTCTTTTAACTATTCCTTTTGCTTTCTTAGGATCTTCCATCTGCTCACATATTGCAACCTTATGTCCTGCTGCCACAAGCCTGTTAATATAAGTCTCAGCAGCATGAAAAGGAACGCCGCACATAGGCGCACGTTCCTCCTGACCACAATCTTTGCCTGTTAATGTAAGCTCCAGTTCTTTAGACACAATAATCGCATCTTCAAAAAACATCTCATAGAAATCACCAAGTCTATAAAACAATATACAGTCCTTATACT
>JBNMGS010000086.1:0-7102 GCA_050872365.1 Lachnospira sp. | reverse complement strand
GATATTGAAAGCATGGTTGAGGCTGCATCCTGCCAGTCAATAAAGTTTATAATCTGTGCGATAACAGATGCTGCGAGTCCAACGATGGAAACAATTCCAGCTTTCTTAAAGAGTGAATTCCGGTTCATCATATGGATGGCGCCGAGCATAATAAGAAGAAATCCTACGCAATCATTAGTTACATCAATATTGATATGTCCTATAGCTACGTTAAATCTGAGGGAAACAAGAAATATTCCAATCAGAATAAGAATAATGTTTTTTTTGTTCATAATAATATAGTGGTCCAGATATAAAGACCGCTCCTTTCAAATAATATGATGTTAGTGTCAGAACGACAATAATGTAAAAGGTGTATATCTGTTTTAATCATAGCAATTGATGGTTTATGTGTCAAAACAACAATATCATAAGAAATGGTAAAGGTATACACAACAACATAATAAGCTGTCTGACTGTTGACTTATATTTTAGAATAATAATAAGTATATATCAACTATGATTAACTGATTTTAGATAAATTTAATTATGTGTTTATTTAATGAATGTTGAGATAAAAAATAGTATGTGTTATGATTTCAAAATGAATTTTATAAGAAAATAGTGTGAAAAACATAATTTTAGCATTCGGGATTTGTGTCTGCGCATACCAGGTGTAAAAGCATTATGTGGAAAATGTGCGTGGAAATAAAGAATAGCGTAAAATGAATGATCATGCTTTAAAATTGGAACAAAAATGGAGGTATATATGCTGGTATGGAATGAGCCACAGCTAAAAGACCGCGACTGGATAAGCAAGTGTGTAAAAGAATCAGGATATATGGGAAGCGATGCATCATTTGCCAACATATATCTGTTAAAATCAAAATATAAAACAAAAGTGTCATTTTATAAAGATTTTCTCATAAGATATTATGAGGGGTATGGAAACAGGCATGGATATACATTTCCATTAGGGTATGGAAAAACAGAGAAAGCGCTTGAGGCTATAAAACAGGATGCACTTGATAATAACAGGAAGATTGAGTTTTGCTTTATAACAGAAGAACAGAAGGTTGTTCTAGACGCTTTTTATGGTGACATATTTGAATACAGCAGGGATGATGGTGATAGTGACTATATATATGGACAACATGAACTGGCATCACTTTCAGGGAGAATTTATCATAAAAAGAAAAATCATGTATCAAAATTTAAAAGAACATATGAAGATATGCAGTATAGGCAGATAGGTGATGCTAATGTAGAAGATGCAGTTGTTATAGAGGACAGATGGTATAAAGAACACCTCAAGGACAATGATAGTTCTGCACAGTTTGAATATCAGGCTATTAAAGAGGCGTTATTACATTTTAATGAACTTGCGCTTACAGGTGGTATAATATATGTTAATAATGTTCCTATAGCCATGACAATTGCTTCGTATATTAATGATGATGCTGTCGATATACATTTTGAAAAATGTATCGGTGATTATGCAATGAATGGCGGTTATGCGGCTATTAATCAGATACATGCGCAGACCCTTAATGGTGTGACGTATATAAACAGGGAAGAAGATATTAATATTCCAGGACTCAGGAAAGCAAAGGAGTCATATCATCCTAAAATGATGTTGAAAAAATACGGAGCTGTGGAAAAAGCAGGTTAAATCATAATACAAAAATACACTTAAAGATGGAGGTAAGTAATGCTTTCTAAAGTACTATCAAAAGAATCATGTGCAGAATGCAGATTCTGTTGTTCTTTCAGAAGATGCAGTTTGTGGGAAACACCACTTTTTTCAGAAGAAGAATGTGTGAAATTATCACAACCAAATGAATATAATGTCGTATCAGAGTTTACGATGCTTGACGGATGTGGACAGATGAAACTGGAACATAAATATAAGACTGATGATCCTAAGGAAGAGGCAGCTTGTGATTATCTGGATTCACACAAAGGCTGCATATTATCAGAGGCGGACAAGCCATTTGACTGTAAGATATGGCCGCTTAGAATTATGAGAAAAGATGATAAACTGGTCATAGCTTTTACACCGACGTGTCAGGCACTTGGCAGGAAGCCGTCTGATAAGTTTGTAACGCTTGTGAAAGAAGAACTTGGTGATAAGATATATGAATATGCAAAAAATCATCCTTTTATCATAAAGGACTATAAAGAGGGATTTCCGGTAATTATGGAAAAACAGGAGTAAGAAAAACATATTTGTACATATGAAATATATATGTTTAAATACGCGAAAAATGTCGTAAAATGGTTAATGATTAAATAAATGGAACCGATACATATGTATGAATAAAATAATGATTATAAGTTGTTTAGTTTTGCGAGTTGATTAATATATAGACGGATTATATAAGCTTGTATACAGGCATATAATGATGAAAGGGTATTTAGGCGTGGCGTAGTTGCCACTTTCGTTGACTTGTATACAAACATATTAATGATGAAAGGGGTGCAAGGAGATGCTTGTTTCAAGATATGCTGGTTATGGAACATATGGTGTTAATAATAATTCATATAATGATACAGATATAGATTCAGTTAGTGGTGCTGATGTAAAACAGACTGAAAGGCAGCTGGAAGCTAATGATGCGGAAAGCAAACATACATCTTCTAATAAAGCACCTAAGCATTCAGTTCCGGAAGATTTTACGTTTGATTTCAAGAAAGATAACAGATTTAACCTCGAAGGTGCAACGAAGGATTATGAAGATATTAATATAAGTAAAGCACTTTCAGATATGAAAAAAGACACCATTCTTGATAAGTATAAGTTTTTTGTGGATTCACCTAATCTCGGAACAGATAGTGATGGTACTGTACGAATTGTAAGAAAATAATTCACGTTTGTATTATGCAGGTGTTTAACTGTTATAAATGATATTGCTATGGCTGTTAGAAGTATTTATAATGTGCAATTTTAATGATTGCCATGAAAGCAAAATATACGCAAAAATATAAAATATCAAAAAAATTAAAAAAATTTAAAAAAAAGCTTGCATTATTTTAAAGCATAGTATATAATTCATTTTGTTGTCACGATATTGGGCTTTCGCCAAGTGGTAAGGCACTGGATTCTGATTCCAGCATTTCGGGGGTTCGAATCCCTCAAGCCCAGCTAACCCTCGCTAAGTAGCGAGGGATTTTTTTTGCACATAATAGATGTATACTCTTGCATCAGGATGATAGAAAAGACAGAAAGGAGCCACCACACATGATACAGTTAGGAAAAACACAATGTCTTAATATTATTAAGAAAACAGATTTTGGTGTATATCTTGGAACAGAGGATGATAAGGTTTTACTTCCTAAAAAGCAGGTACCAGAAGATGTAGAAATAGGTGATGCACTCACCGTTTTCGTATATAAGGATTCAAGTGACAGGCTTATAGCAACAATTAACAAGCCTAAAGTCCAGCTTGGTGGACTTGCAAGACTTAAGGTGTGTGAGGTGAGCAATATAGGCGCGTTCCTTGACTGGGGGCTTGAGAAGAATATATTACTTCCATATAAAGAACAGACAACTCATGTTAATCAGGGCGATGAATATCTTGTTGCATTGTATATAGACAGAAGTAACAGACTTGCGGCAACCATGAAAGTAAGCAAATATCTTACAACAACGGATAAATATGTTAAAGACAGTGCTGTAAGCGGAACGGTTATTGGTATAAAACCTGACCACGGAATATATGTTGCAATAGATGATGCGTATTATGGTTTTATAACACGTAATGAAATGTCTGATGATATAAAGATTGGCGATGTTGTTTATGGAAGAGTCATAAAGGTAAGAGATGACGGCAAAATCACTATGAGTATTCACCAGAAGGCATATATTCAGATGGATGAGGATTCTGTAAGAATATATGATTATATTGTGAAAAATGGTGGAAGGCTTGGATTTAATGATAAGGCAGATCCACAGATTATAAAAAAATATTTTGATATGAGTAAGAATGCATTTAAAAGAGCAGTTGGAAGACTTCTTAAGCAGGGGAAGATTATAATAACAGAAGATTCAATTATTATTAACAACAAAAATAGTGAAAATAATTAAATGATGGTAAAAAATATTGAATAGCCAAAACACCATGTGTTGATAAATAATGCTAATAAATAATGAATAAATAAATAGATATTTCTTGAACAGCCAGGATAATTGTTATACAATTATTTCTGGTTGTTTTTTGTTTGATAAAATGTTGGATGAAATTATAATAAGTCATTTTCATCATAATCATACAATTAACGATTATAATAAAAAGCATAATCATAAAAAGATAGCAGATAAAATGTCGTAAATACGGCATTTAATGGAAATTTGAGGTGTTTAAGAATTGCGTGAATTGCGTAGCAATGTAGCAATCCTGATACATCAGTGAGTGGCAAAACTTACTTTTGACACTCGCATCATATTATATTTATATTCTATGCATACACTTATTTATATGACTATGGATATGCATAGCTGCTATTGTGATATGTAAGAATGGAGGATTATATGCAGAAAGTTATAAGTACAGACAAGGCACCAAGTGCAATTGGACCATATTCACAGGCTATCGAGGTTAATGGAATGGTGTATACATCAGGAGTTATTCCAGTAATACCAGCAACTGGTGAGATAGCTGAGGGTGGTGTTGAAGCACAGGCTAATCAGGCATTCCAGAATCTTTGCAACCTTGTAGAAGCATCAGGTTCTAAAGTTGAGAATATTGTTAAAACAACAGTATTTATAAAGGAAATGAATGATTTTGGAAAAATCAATGAAGTGTATAAGAAATATTTTAAAGAACCATTTCCAGCACGTTCATGTGTAGAAGTTGCAAGACTTCCAAAGGATGTATTACTCGAAGTGGAAGCTATCGCATGGAAGTAAAGAAAATAAATATTTTTCTTCCAGTATATCTTGTATCGTATCTGATATTGAATATAATATCAGCGTTTATAATAGGCGCTGTTACAGAAATGGGAATAATAGTGCCACAATGGATACTGTATGTGCTCGGAGAAGCTATCATGCTTGTTATAGCTCTTATATATATACTGGTTATGAAGGTTGATATAAAACGGGATATGATGTATGGAAGGATAGGAATTAAAGATATTCTTATGTCAGTTCTTACAGGGTATCTTGTTATACCAATGGTGTTGTTTATCAACAATATTACGATGCTTTTTTCAAACAATTATCTAAATGAGTCATCAGAAGGACTTATGGCATATCCATATATTGTACAGGTGATTCTTATGGCGGTGGTTCCACCACTGGTGGAAGAGTTCGTTTTCAGAGGATTGTTTTATGGAACGTATAGAAAGCAAGGCATACTTAAGGCAGCAGTCATGAGTGGACTTGTGTTTGGTGCATTCCATCTTAATATTAACCAGTTTGCATATGCATTTGTTATAGGTATCATATTTTCATACATGGTTGAAGCAACAGGTTCAATATGGACGTCTGTGTTTGGACATTTTGCTGTGAATACATACTCGATAACAGTTGTACAGATATTAAAGCTGAGTGGTTTATATGACGGTATAATGGCAGAATCAGCAGGGCAGCAGACTGTTAATATATCTGTGGCTTCAAGGATAATGAGCTTTGTTATGATGTTTATTGTTGCTTTTATCTTTATGCTTCTTGCAATATTTTGCATAAAAAATATGGCAAGACGTCACGGCAGACTTGATAATATAAAAAACAGCTTTCATATACACAATTCAGAATATAATGTTTGTGAAGCTGATGAAACTCACGGGGAAAGTGGTATAACAGCACAGCAGGCAATAAGTACTGATAAGCATATTATGACAGTACCGGCAGCTGTTACATTAGTAGCCTGTGCAGTATACATGATTGTTATGGAAATTATGTAATGAGTGCAAAAGAAAGTAGAAAAAGCAGGAAAAGTAAAAAGAATAATTACAGCAAAAAAAGCTGCCTTGATAAATGAATGCAGTCTGTATAGATAATGATTTATTCAGCATATCTATATAAAACAGCATGATTATCAGGGCAACTTTTATAATTAAGAATTAATTTTATATTGTTGATTAAATGTGTATAATTACAAATAATCTGTAATGTTACTGGTTAAACCCTTATATCTATATTCTGTCCAAGATTAGGAGTAACAGATGCCTCCATCATTTTAGTGAGCCCATCACCGCTTGATTCGAGTGTATCAAGAGACTTTTTAAGAACAGCAACCTGAACATCATTTACAATTCTTGAAGAACTTAAATCCATAGATAAACCGGCTACATCCATTATATCCATATCAACCCCTCCTTTTATGAAAATAATTTAAAAATAATCTGGAGTTATTAATATCTGTTAATCACATAGGGATATTATGCGTGTAATATCACTTTCTAATGTTGCTTACAAATAAAAAACACCACTGCTAACAGCTAAATTCTAACTTGCAATCATAAAAAAATCAAGATGGAAATGAACAAAAAAACAGCTATAGTTCATAAGTTATGTATAGAAATGCTATAATGTGGAAAGATTCTGTTATGAAGAGGTGGGTGTAAGAGTATTTTTTGCAATTGTTATAACAACTATTATGGCAAAAATTGTTATAAGTAAGCAGTAAAAAGGCATAAATATGCAATTTTTTGGTGATGTTAGTGAAGATTGCGGTTGTAATTTTGTGCAAAATATCTATTTGATTTGTAATTATGGTAAAAGTGATAAAAAAGCGCCAGACATATTTGGCTAATTACCATATAGCCAAGAAATGGCTATTAGTGTACAATATGAAATATCAAAAGCGCGTATGCGTTCTTTTATATTTTAGGAGGAAAGTTTTCAATGGCAAGTTTATCACTTAAAAATGTTTGTAAAGTATATCCAAACGGATTCGTAGCTGTTAAGGATTTCAACCTTGAAATCGCAGACCAGGAATTCATTATATTCGTAGGACCTTCAGGTTGTGGTAAGTCTACAACACTTCGTATGATTGCAGGTCTTGAGGAAATCAGCTCAGGTGAGTTATGGATCGGAGACAAGCTCGTTAACGATGTAGAGCCAAAGGATAGAGATATCGCTATGGTATTCCAGAACTATGCGTTATATCCACATATG
>JBNMGS010000085.1:0-7119 GCA_050872365.1 Lachnospira sp. | reverse complement strand
CAATTATGAGTCTGATTCATTTTAAATAAAAAAGCACCAGAATATTTTATCAATCAGGAACTGTCCTGATGAAAAAATACTCTGATGCAATCTTTTAATCTTTTACCCATATTATTTCTGATAAATAAAAAATCCTGGAAACTTATCATTTCCAGGACATAAATCTTAATCAGATATAATAAGCAGTTAATACTATATTAACCATATATTAATGGCTAATAAATTAATAAATGATGTCAGTGTAAAAAACTTATTGTGTAAGCATACACAATCTTTTAACCTTACATAATATAATATATCAAACTGTATCATATAACTTCTTTCATCCAGACTATACTGTCGGCACTGGAATCTCACCAGTTCATGCTTAACGCTCGCGGGCTGTACCGCCGGTAGGGAATCAAACCCTGCCCTGAAGTTAATATTCTGTTGTTATGTTAACCACCAATCAGTTTAGTTTCAACTAACTCTCGCTAACAAAACATACTATACACCTATATATTCATATAATCAAGCACATATTTGCAAATCTACTGTTTTTTTAATATTTTATATAATGATATGAGGGTCAAAAGATATTTTGCCCCTCATTTATGATTATCACATCAAAATCCGCCAATTTACTAGCTTCGCATAGTATCTTCAACCTATTTTAATTTACAATCCAATATAACAATAACAGCTATTTGTTGTTCTTCTCAAAATCCCTGCTGTCAAGCACTATGGTAAATGGTCCATCATTCTCAAGCGATACCTTCATATGTGCACCGAATTCTCCTGTTTCAACCTTTGACACTCTCTGCCTGCACAGTTCTACGAATTCTTCATACAGTTCATTTGCAAGAACAGGTTCACATGCATGCACAAAGCTTGGACGGTTTCCTTTTCTGCAATCTGCATATAGAGTAAACTGGCTTACCACAAGTATTTCACCATTTACATCATTTATTGACAGATTAGTCTTTTCATTTTCATCTGCAAATATTCTCATCTTTGCTATCTTATCTGCAAAAGGTACAAGCATTTCTTTAGTATCGCCCTCACCTGCACCAAAAAGTATAAGATATCCTTTTCCTATGCTTCCTATAACCTTGTCATCTACACTAACACTAGCTGAATTAACTCTTTGTATAACAAATCTCATTTTTCTCTCCATTTTATAAGCAGCCGTAACTGTTGTTAAAATAACTTTTTCCAGTAAAAAATACTGTGACTTAATTTATTGCTACAGATTATTACATATTTCCTATTGTTTGTAATTCATATAATGATATGAGAGACAAACAGTATTTAGTCCTTCATTTATAATTAATCAATTAATCAAGCAGCTTAAAGCTGTCAACATCAACAACTCCGAGTGTTGTAAGTCTAAGTTTTGGTATAACCGGAAGACTTACAAAGGATAATGTCATAAAAGGATCTATATTATCATACACACCCATATCGTGTGCTATTTTTTTAGCCCTGTCCATTTTTTCCTGTGCACTCATTCCATCAAGGCTGCACATAAGTCCTGCTATTGGAAGTGGAAGCTCTGCCAAAACATGACCATCACATGCAACAACCATTCCACCGCCTATTGTATGTATTCTTTTTATTGCACATAAAATATCTTCATCTGTAGTTCCAACTACAATAACATTGTGTGAATCATGCGCTATACTTGTTGCCACAGCACCTTTTTTAAGACCATATCCTTTAACATAAGCCACGCCTGTATTACCAGTTGCTTTGTGTCTTTCAACAACACACATTTTCAATATATCATTATCAACATCTATTCCACTGGCATATCCTTCATCTGTAGTTATAATTTCACCTGGCACAAGACCAATAACCTTTTCATGCTCCTTTTTTATAACAATATCTTCTATATCAATATCACCTGTATTTACTGTATCGCATATGTCAGATTTATACTTTTCATACACTTTTTTTGAATACTCTTTCATATTTTCTGCATAAATCTTATCCAATACACCATTATGTGTAACCTGAACGCCATTCTTATACACTGAGTTTATACTTACGCTGTTTATATCATCAAGAACAACCATGTCCGCTATATATCCCGGTGATATTGCTCCTTTTCCCCTAAGATTAAAATATCCGGCTGCATTATACGATGCAACCTTGTATGCCAGTTCAGGACTTGTTCCCAACGATATTGACTTTCTTATTATATGATCAATATGCCCTTCTTTGTAAAGATCTCCAGGATGTTTATCATCTGTTACAAACATACATCTGTCACTGTATGGATACTTTATAAGTCCACAAAGATTCTTAAGATTCTTACAAGCTGTTCCTTCCCTTATCATAATCCACTGTCCATGTGACAGCTTTGCAAATGCTTCTTCATAAGAAGTACATTCGTGATCCGAACCTACACCTGCTGCTATGTAAGCATCAAGACTCTTACCTGATAATCCAGGTGCATGACCATCAACTATCTTTCCTGAATTAAGTGTCTTCTGGATTTTTTTAATAACATCAATATCTCCATTAATAACTCCCGGATAGTTCATCATCTCAGCAAGTCCAAGAACCCTTGTGTTATCCATATATTCTTCTATATCATGTGCATTTAATACAGCTCCGGCCTCATCAAACATACTTGCTGGAACACATGACGACATCATTATGTACACATCAAGCAATAATCCATCAGTAACATCAAGTATATAATCTATACCCTTTTTACCTAATACATTAGCTATCTCATGTGGATCTGCCACTATTGATGTCGTTCCATGAGGCAATACGATTTCTGTATATTGGTCAGGTGTTACTATCGAGCTTTCAAGATGCATATGACCATCTATAAAACCTGGTACGACAGCTTTTCCACTTATATCTATCTCTTTTTTTCCAGAATAAGTATAACAATCCTGCTGCTCATCTTTCTTTTCTGCTATACCTGCTATAACACCATTTGTTATGGCTATATCAGCCATCTGAAATGTGTTAGTAAAAACATTGAGATAATTGGCATTTTTTAATACAATATCTGCCTTTGCCCTCCCCATAGATACATCTATGAGATGGATACGCTTACTTTCATCATTAATAATATCTGAAATTATATTCATAAAAATCTCCATTTCTGCGCACGTTTTTTGCGCATATCGAGTTTGTGTCAAGTGTACGCAGACACAAATCTCGTGTGTGAAAATTCATTTTTCACACTACCTCCATTTTCTTTTTTATATCCATTATTACTACACAACCGTATGAATATAAAAAACTGTTTTACGATATTATAAAACAAAACAGCTTATTAGTTATTGTATAAAGAAATGGAGCATATAGCAAGCATCATTAACAAACCATATACTCCATCATACACTAATTCATCTGTTTCTTTGACTTTCTATATTTTCTTTTATTTTCAAACATTTCCTTAATCACAACAGGATGGAACAATAAAAGAAGTGGGAATAATTCAAGTCTTCCTGCCAACATATCAAATATCATAACAAGCTTGCTAAGTACGTTAAAATGTGAGAAATTCTGTGTTGGACCTACAAGTTCAAGTCCGGGTCCTATATTATTAAATGTAGCTGCTACAGCTGTGAAATTCGTTGTCAGATCTTTGCCTTCAAACGATACAAGAAATACTGATGCCACAAATATAAGAACATAAGTTATAAGATATACATTAACCGAACGTATAACCTCATGTTCAACCGGCTTTCCTTCAACCTTTATCTTTCTAACACTTCTTGGATGAATATAAGAATTCAGCTCTTTTATCATAGTTTTTATTAGTATAACAAATCTTGAAACCTTTATACCTCCACCTGTACTTCCAGCACATGCACCCACAAACATAAGAAGGACAAGTATTGTCTTTGAAGTCTGAGGCCACATGTTAAAGTCTGTTGTCGAAAATCCTGTCGTTGTTATGATCGAACCAACCTGAAATGCTGACTTGGTAATAGCATCCCATACTCCGGAACACATTGAATATATATTAACAGTTATTATGACAATTGATGTTAATATTATACCAAAGTATGCTCTTACCTCTTCCATTGACAATGCCTTTTTGATACTGCCAAAAAGCATAAGGTAATATGCATTGAAGTTAACTCCGAAAAGTATCATAAATATTGTAACTATCCACTGTATAGTCACTGAATAGCCTCCAATGCTTGAATTCTTGATACCAAAGCCACCAGTACCAGCTGTACCAAATGTAGTATTCATAGCATCAAACACTGGCATCTTAGCAAGAATCAGTGCAATAAACTCTATAAATGAAAGTCCAAGATATATAATATACAGAATTCTTGCTGTATGCTTTACCTTAGGAACCAGCTTACCAACTGATGGTCCCGGGCTTTCCGCCCTCATAAGATTAATATTCGAACCGCCACTTAAAGGTACTATGGCTATAATAAATACCAGTACACCCATACCACCTATCCAGTGTGAAAAACATCTCCACGTTGTACTACAGCGTGATACCACTTCTACATCACTTAGTATACTTGCACCTGTTGTTGTAAAACCAGATACCATCTCAAACAAAGCATTTATAAATGAGGGTATTTCTCTTGTTATCATAAATGGAATAGCTCCAACCACACCCATAAGAATCCAGCTTAGGGATGTAGCTACGCAGCCTTCTTTAAGGTATATGACATAATCTTTGGGCTTTCTCATAGTCATAAGCTGACCTGACAGAATACTTATAAGGGCAACTATTAAATATGCCCATCCTTCTTTTTCCTGATATATAAGTGCTATGAGGCATGGCAGCGACATAAGTACACCTTCTGTTTTTAATATATAACCTAAAACATATATTACTATTGACCTGTTCATAACGTGCCTCACCTGACTATATCATTAATATCAGTAAATCCTGTATTCTTGGTTACTATCATAACTGTATCACCATCTTCTATCTCATCATTACCTGTTGGAATAATAATATGTCCATCATGATTAATAAATGATATAAGAACATCCTTTTTAAGCTTAAGATCTTTTATAGGTATGCCTGACACCTTAGAATTCTCCTCAACTATGAATTCAATCGCTTCAACTCTTGAGTCAAACATATGATAAAGTGTCTCTATATTACTTCCCATAGAATTCTTCTTTGCACGTACATATGCAATGATTGCTTCTGAAGTTATATATTTAGGATATACAAGACTTCCTAGATCAAGATTATTAATAACCTGCTTGTAATTTACCCTGTTAATCTTAGTAACAACCTTGGCATTAGAAACCTGCTTGGCATGAAGCGTAAGCATTATGTTTTCTTCATCAATACCAGTAAGTGGAATAAATGACTGTACTGTCTCAATGCCTTCTTCTTTAAGTATATCCGGATCTGTACCATCACCATTTATAACTATAGCTTTAGGCAGCTTGATACTGAGTTTTTCGCAGTTCTCCCTGTCTCTTTCTATTATCTTTACAGAGATTCCCATATTGATAAGCTCTTTAGCAAGATAATAAGCCGCCTTACTTCCACCTATTATCATAGTATCCTTTACCTGGTTAGTTGCAAGACCAATTGTTTTTAGGAAATTCCTTGCAATATGCCTTTCTGATACAAAAGACATAACATCTCCGGCTTTTATTACGAAATCTCCATTCGGAATGTATACTTCTCCATCTCTCTCTATGGCACATATAAGTATATCATTAGTAATATTTTTACCAAGATAAGCTACGCTTAATTCATTAAGAATGTTATCAGATGGCACCTTAAACTTGACAAGCTCTGCCTGTCCATGTGCAAAAGAATTCACCTCAAGTGCTGTTGGAAGATAAAGTATACGTGCAACCTCCTTCGCAGCCTCCAGCTCCGGGTTAATAATAAGTGCAAGTCCAAGTTTTTCCCTTAGATAGCCTGTCTCCTCGCTGTAATCCGGAGTTCTTACTCTTGCTATTGCTGCGCAGTTACCTACTCTTTTAGCCACTGTACAACATAACAGATTTAATTCATCCGAATCCGTAACTGCTATTATAAGATCTGATTCTTCTATTCCGGCTTCCATCTGTGTAGAATAACTTGCTCCATTGCCTACTATTCCCATAACATCGTACATATTGGTAATATCCTGAATGCGTTCAGACTTCTTATCAATAACTGTTATATCGTGGCCCTCCTTACTAAGCTGTTCAACTAATGTTGTTCCAACTTTTCCACAGCCAACTATTATGATATTAAGACCATTTTCCTTTTTACTTAATTTGAACATACTAATCCTCACTTTTTCGCACATCATATGGTGTTGATGCAAAAGTAAAAGTATTTATTGAATACTGTGTCTTACTATGCCTCTTATAATGCTTTCTTTATAGCCTCGAAAAGATCATCATATTCTTCAAAGGCTTCAATCTGTGGATAATCCTTCTTTATCTGTTCTGTACTTCTGAAAAGGAAACCAGCCTTACTTGCCTGTATCATACCAAGATCATTGTGACTGTCACCACTAGCTATTGTTTCAAAACCAACTGACTGGAGTGCCTTTACTGTTGAAAGCTTAGACTGTTCACAACGCATCTTAAACCCTGTTATAGTACCATCCTCATCTACTTCAAGTGTATTACAGAATATTGTAGGCCATCCTAACTTCTTCATAAGTGGTGCTGCAAACTGTGTAAATGTATCACTTATAATTATAACCTGTGTTGTTTCACGTAACTTATCAAGAAATTCCTTAGCACCTGGAAGTGGGTCAATCTTTGCGATAGTTTCCTGGATTTCCTTAAGACCAAGTCCATGTTCCTTTAATATTCCAAGTCTCCAGTTCATAAGTTTATCATAATCCGGTTCATCTCTTGTAGTTCTCTTAAGTTCTGGAATACCACTTTCCTTCGCAAATGCTATCCATATCTCTGGAACTAATACTCCCTCAAGATCTAAACATACAATATTCATACTCATATCAATCCTCATTTCTGTGCACTTTCACTAGATAAGTTATTATGCCAGGTGCACGCAGACACAACCTTAATTATTCAGTACTTTATATAATTATTTACTGAATATTCTGATATATATAGATGTGAGTGTTAAAAGTAAGTTTTGCCACTCACTGATGTATCAGAATTGCTACATTGCTACGCAATCCTTAAACACCTCAAATT
>JBNMGS010000084.1:0-7157 GCA_050872365.1 Lachnospira sp. | reverse complement strand
GACCTGACTAAAGTAACTTACTTTTCACTTGGAAAAGATACTTCTATAAGCCAGGAATGCTATGACCGTATGACTATGTATATCGGTGCTTCCGGTTGTGGAGAATTTATTATCGGCGAAGATAAAAAGAGTGTTTTATTACATCCTGATGAAGCAATTATTATCCCTCCACATACTCTATGCGGTATGCAGACATCAGAAGGACTGGTGTATACAGAATTAATATTAGAAAAGGAGAACACTATGAACGCAAATGTAAAAACAAATGAAGTATTCGCACTTAAGAATCTTATATCTTATGAAGAAGGCAGCATTGCCAATATGGATGTTGTAAGCAACCCTACTATGAAATATGTACTTATGGCTTTCGATGAGGGAACTGGTCTTACACCTCACAGAGCACCAGGTAATGCTATCGTATTCGCACTTGAAGGAAAAGCTACTATCGGATATGAAGGAAAAGACTATGAGCTTAAAGAAGGCGAATGCTTCCGATTCGAGAAGAATGGACTTCATAGCGTAACAGCTAATGGAAAGTTTAAGATGGCACTTTTACTGGTGCTTGAATAAGAATTAACACTCTGTCAATTAAAATTTTTTCTATTGTATATATTTAATTGTGATTTATGACCCTAATTTGCTTTTTGTTGCAAATAGGGTCAATTTTCTATGTCGTTTCTTCTTGCAAAATATGACTTAGTGCACCCTCTATTACTAAATTACTTTTAGTACTTATTAATATAAAGGTCTATACCTTGATAAGGCAATTAATTGTTGTTTTACATAATCTTATTACCAGCCTTTGAATATTTCATGCATTCTTTAGAATATACTGATACATTAACTATCCATATAAGGCATACTACAAGTGATGGCAGGAAACCCGTGTTAAATGCAAGTGCACTTACTGCAAGAATAATCGCCAGTACACTACACATACTATTAGTTATATTAAATGCTTTATATGCACACTTACCAATTACTATCTTTTCTGCCTCATCACAATCTTCCATCCACTTCTTCTGAAACTTTATATCATATACAGAAGCCTTTTTTTCTGGATTCATTACTTTTATGCAGTCTACACTCTTTTGCTGAATAACAACAACCTCGACAAGAATACATATAAATGCAAAAACACCCATACCAAAGCCTAATGAACTTTTAGCATTTTCAAATATAGATGTACCACCAGAATATGATGCTGCAATAAGAAAATATGAAATAATAATTGCAACGCTTGAAATCCATTGAACCATGGAAAGCTTCTGTTCTATACTGTCTGATATTTCTTCATTCTCTCCGTCCCATGTTAACAACTGATTCTTTGCTTTCTTATAATATGGTATTGCCATTACCGGAATTGCAACTGCAATTACAACCATAATCCATGGTGCCACATACATTCCAAACTTAAGTCCGGCGAGCTTCATACTCCCTGACAGTTCATCTAATCCATTGGCTGCAATATAATAACCTGCTATGCCACCAATTAAAGCGCCTATAATGCAAAGCAATAAAAACTTAGGTAGTGCCTTTTTATTTGCATTTCTAATTTCTTCATTTCCCATCTCTTTCCTCCTCCTGTAAATAAAACACCTCTTCTACTGTTACTTTACATACCTTTGCAATCGTTAATGCAAGGGTAACTGATGGTGAATAATCTCCTCTTTCTATAAGGCTTATTGTCTGTCTTGATACTCCACACAGTTTTCCCATCTCCTGCTGATTGACACCTAACGCAGCCCTGCGTTCTTTTAGACGATTCCGCAGTATCATACTAATCCTCATTTCTGCACACTTTCTTTCGCATAACGGATTTATGTCAGGTGCGCACTAACGCAAATCACGCGTGTGAAAATTTATTATTCACACTATACCTCCATATGACAATTCCATATAGCATTTCAATTATTATATTGACAACTTTCATTGCTATAATGACAATTTTCATTGTTATAATGACAATTTTTCTTGTCATTTTGCATTATACTCTTTTCATTGTGCCATGTCAATACACAGACTTAAAAATATCCAGTAATAAGACATCATCAATCCATCATTTAATGGTCTTAATATATCTTATTACTGGATATTATAATTAATCTATTTTTTTAATTTTCTCTATATTATGATGTTTGGGGCAAAAGCCCCCAACTATGATACATAGAACACTAGAATGCACCCAGCATTTTATGAAGTATTCTGTACAAATCCTTAGCATCATTTTCATCAAGTGCAACACAGCCTGCCATTTTATATGGTACTTCCACAGCCTTTTCCCTAAGCTGTATCCCATCATCTGTAAGTGCTACTATAAGACTTCTTTCATCCTTAACATCACGCTGTCTTGTAATCAGTTTTTTCTGTTCAAGTCTCTTTAATACAGGAGTTAACGTACCAGAATCAAGATAAAGCCTTTCGCCTAATTCTTTTACATTAATCTGACTTTTCTCCCACAGCACCATCATTGTAATATACTGGGTATATGTAAGATCAATATCATCAAGATAGGGTTTATATCTTCTCACAATCTCTTTAGCACATGCATATAAAGGAAAACATAACTGATTATCCAGCTTTAATGCCTCATATCTATCACATTTATCATATTTATTATCTTTATCGTTATATCTATTATCTTTACTTTCACCTTTTAATTTTTTTTCGTGATTGTCGTCATTGCTATTGTATGATTTATTATTCATGTTTTCCCCATTTCTGCAAGTTTATAATACAGATCTGTATTATTGTATGTTATATGTATTTATTTTGCTATTATATGATGTATGATTACGTGAATTGCATAGCAATGTAACAATCCTAACACATCGATACGTGGAACATCTACTTTTGATACTCACATCATTATATATTCCGTATATTTTTAATCAGCTGGTTCAAGAAGTCCATCATAAGCCTTTCTTACTGCAATCGCAAGCTGCCCTGAACATGATGTCGGCCTTCTTCCGCACTTTATATCACCCAGCTTGCTTTCTATATCTTCTACTGTCCAGCCATCAAGAATCCTTTCAATAGATTTAAGATTGCCATCGCAGCCACCCATATATGATATGTTAGTTACAATATTATCATCTAAATCGAACGATATCATCTGTGAACACGTATTTTCAGTAAAATAATTATATCTCATAAGCTCATCTCCTACAATAATTCCCTAATCTTTTCTTCAACTATATCTATATCAGTTGTAGGTTCAAATCTTTCAACAACCTCACCATTTCTATTTATCAAAAACTTGGTAAAATTCCACTTTATATCAGATGTTGACATATAATCAGGCTTTATTCTTCCAAGCATACTATTTAACATTGGTGTAAGTGGATTATCCTCATCAAAACCTTCAAAACTCTTTTGTGACTTTAAAAATGTATATAACGGATGTTCATTTTCCCCATTTACATCTATCTTTGCATAATGCTTAAATGTAATTCCAAACTTAGCATCACAAAATGAAACTATCTCTTCATTACTCTCAGGAGCCTGATTACCAAACTGGTTACAAGGAAAATCAAGTATTTCCAGTCCCTCCTGCTGATATTTTTCATATAAATTCTGCAAATCATCATATTGTGGTGTAAATCCACACTGTGTAGCTGTATTTACTACAAGCACAACCTTTCCCTTATACTCTTCCATCTTATGTACATCACACATTACATCTTCAGCCTCAATATTATAAAAACTATTCATACTTACCTCCATTTAGATAACATAGCATTGTTATGTTAAATTTAATCATAAAATATTATATTGTTCGTTATTTGATTGTGCGCAATATTTTTATGTATCATAATATAAATTATCAGCATTGTTTTGTCAATAGGTTGTGCGCAATTTATTTTATTATAATTCACCTTTAATTATATACTTTTGTATATTAACTATTAGCTGTAATACATATATATATGATATGAGGGTCACTAAGGTATACAGCGAATTACATGCAACCATGCATAGATGATACCTTTTGATCCTTTAATCATATATATTTTTTAGATTCAATTATTCCACCAATGTGAAAGTGCCGTATAGTTTCCTTTCTCGTCTATACCGCCACACTTAAGACTATAATCATATCGTTTGCGCTCTTTTTCCAGTACCTCATCAAGCTTTGATATTTCTTCCTGTGTCATAGGTCTTCTTGATATAAATGTACTATCTTTGGCATCCATTCTTTCCTGCCTGTCTTTAGCGCTATTCTTCATCATCAACTTTCTCCTCCAGTTCGTGTTTTTAGCATTAAAACACCACTTTTTTTAGCACATTAATACGTCAAAGCGAACAAACTGAAATTTTTAAAAAAGGAACATATCAGACACTTACTATGTATCTGATATGTTCCAAGCATTGTTTACTTATAGGTATTTATTATAATATGCAATTACTTAATTACTATGAATTAATGCATCTGCAATCTTATATATAATTACTTTCTGCTATTATCCTTCAATAGCAATCCTGTTGCTGCTTTCAATCTGCTTTGCTGCTTTCTTAGGAACTGAAAGTCTTAAGATTCCATCTTCGTACTTAGCCTTTACATCTTCCTGTGCTACGCCATCACCTACATAGAAGCTTCTGCTCATTGTTCCTGCATAACGCTCCTTTCTGATGTACTTGCCTTCCTTCTTCTCTTCCTTATCAAGTCCCTTGGCGGCACTTATTGAAAGATATCCATTATCAAGTTCAACATTGATTTCATCTTTCTTAAATCCTGGTAAATCTATATCTACTTCATATCCGGATTCTGTTTCCCTGACATCTGTCTTCATCTCATGAGAAGCATGCTTACCATATAAAGCTTTGTCAACTTCAGGAAATCCGAAGTTCATCCAATCATCATTAAATAAATTCTCTCCAAAAATACTAGGCATCAACATAAGTCATTCCTCCTTGTTGCTAAACACTTTAATTACATTGAAATTAGTTTCTTTGGAACCGGGATGTTTCAGGAACATCAAGCAGGTACTTTTATTCTTCTTTGTTCTGTACCTCTTTTTATCCCTTTCCTTTGTTCTTGACTATGTTATAGTTCTTTTTGTTAGCCAAGTCAAGCATTGAGTGCTAATTTTATATTTATTTAATAATTTAACATTTATTGCCATATCATTATATCCTATAAGTCCCCGTGCATCATCAGGCAGTTCCTCGGTTCACCGCTCTTCATTGTATTAAATAGTAGTAGTTTTTAGACCCTCTCCAAGGTCTTTACTCAACTTATTCCAAGCACCAAGTAAATCAACTGTTGATATTACTGTAAAACTTTAGCTAAGTATTACACTTATTCCTGCATGCCAGTATCTGTGGTATAATCCTTCCCAATTCCAAGATTCCCTCATCCATGCCATATAATTCATAATAATCTGAATACATATAACCGCTAAACCAGATCTATCATACTATCATATGTTCTTACTCCTGTATAAATCCCAGACTACATCCGTATATTTCATCAGCGTAATATTGCTATCATATATATCAAAATAGTCTTTATAAATATACCCACCAAACCATGTATCGAACAACAATCTACCTTCAAGGCTGCTTCTATACGTACCTTCACCGCGGCTTTTTTCTATAACTATGAAAAATGTCTTATCTATAGCTTCATGTTTATCCTTGTAAAATGATTTCTCATATTTTTCAGTAAGATTCTGTAACATATATAACACCTCATATATGTTACAGTTCTGCGGAGTTATATATTCCCTTACAGTTAATGAATCATCCTTATTATAATCAACGCATACCACTGTTTTCTCATCTGGTAACAATCCTCTTGGTCTTAACAGATTGATATGGCTTCTTATTTTCTTAAGTCCTTGGTAATCATGCCCAAGCCAATAGTAATCATCATATAATTCTATGTAATCATCATAGTAATCACATAAATCTTCTAATGTATCACTTAAGTCTTCTTCCTTTTTAAGAACATCTTTATAACCGAAATGATATTCTCTTAATGTACTTAGAAAATATTCCATATGATACTTAAAATACAGGTAGTCAAATATCCTGACATCAGATATATAATCACCGTCTTTTAAACCTATAGCCGCATATCCACCAAGCCTCTCTATAACCTTGCTATAATAATATACTTTATCATAAACCTTGATTACCTGCATGCTGCCAGGTGTATAATTAACTATCTCCAGATCCAGAAATGCATCTACTATCTGATGCCACTTATTTACGTCACTATTCTTTTTATCCATCTGTAATGCTGCATATAAAACCATATCATCTATATTTCTTAGATATGCCGCTACATCATCTGTCATATATTCTACTATTGTATACATGTGCTTATATGAATTATGGATTATAACCAGAGCATTCTTATGAGCTGCCGGAAGCTGTTTCATGTTCATAAATGTTCCATTTTGTTTCTTAAGTAAATATCTGTCTGTATCCGCTGTATATTCTGTTTTATGGTAACCCTTATATATTGCATCATTCCCTATATATTCTTTTTTACAACCGCCTGCATATGTTGCATTTTTATCCGCATATCTACCATTCCTGCTACTTATGTATTCTTTTTTATTCTTGTTTATATATTCCCCTGCATCTTTACTCACATATTCAACTTTAGCAACTTTCCTTAAAAAATCCACAGACTTTTCGTCATGAAAATACTCTTCATCACTATCCAGCATATCATCAAATACATATACTGCATCCTTGCACACTTTATACTTGCGACATTCCTCTATATATTCTTTAGAAATATATTCATCGTCACCATACTTGAAATTCTTTGTGCCTTCATACCACAAAAGAAACTTGTTATAACTGCGGTTTATACTATACTGCTTATACTGTTCATGACCTTTTCCCATATTAATATACTCCTCTTATGCGGTTATTACTATGCTGCCATACTGGTTATTATATATTGATAAATTTAATAAATGCTTTTCAAATTTTCTATCACAATTAATCACACATCCATCTTTATATTTATTGTAGCTGATAACCTCACTCATATATTCCCACTTTTTCTCTATACATACAATCCATTATTGTTGTAACTATGTCCTATATTGTAAGCTTTCCTTAGAAAAATTGTAACACAAGCCAAGAAAAAACTGGTATGGGGATAAAATTTTTTAGATATAAAAATATTATGT
>JBNMGS010000083.1:0-7174 GCA_050872365.1 Lachnospira sp. | reverse complement strand
TGGTTACTTGATATATTACTTGCATTCAATATTATGATTGCACTTATTATATTATTCAATTCGTTATATGCAAAAGAAGTTCTTGATATGGCAGCTTTTCCAACAATGCTGTTGTTCACGACTATATTCAGAATATCTCTTAACGTTTCATCAACTAAGATGATTTTAAGGGATGGATATGCAGGACATGTGGTTGCAACGTTCGGACAGTTTGTTGGTGGTGGCAATCTTGTTATTGGTACAATTATTTTTATAGTACTTGTTATTGTTCAGTTCATAGTTATTAATAAGGGTTCTGAAAGAGTATCAGAAGTAACAGCAAGATTTACACTGGATGCTATGGCTGGTAAACAGATGGCTATTGATTCGGACCTTAATACTGGAGCTATAACAGATAAGGAAGCAGCAGAAAGAAGAAAAAAATTGCAGCAGGAGAACAGTTTCTTTGGTTCTATGGATGGTGCTACTAAGTATGTTAAAGGAGATGCGACAGCAGGTCTTATTATAACAGCTATTAACCTTGTAGGTGGTATTATTATGGGCATGATATACAGGGGACAATCTATTAATGATGCTTTGTCTACATATGCTATACTTACAATCGGTGATGGTCTGTGTTCACAGATTCCTTCATTGCTTATATCATTGTCAACAGGTATTCTTGTAACTAAAGCTTCAAGTGAAGGTGAACTTGGAGATGAGATGGTAGGACAGCTGTTTTCTATAGACAGAGTACTTATTATGGTTGGTGCAGCACTTGCATTTTTAGGTATATTGACACCACTTCCTATATATATATTCGTTCCTCTTGGTGTTCTGCTTATTGTATATGGAAGAAAACTTAAGGATAAGACAGGAGAGGCAACTATTGAAGAAATGGCTGAGGCAGAGGAAACAGAAGCTCAGGAGATAAGAAAGCCGGAGAATGTTGTTTCATTGCTTAACGTTGACCCTATAGAGCTTGAGTTTGGTTATGGTATTATTCCACTTGCAGATGTTAATCAGGGTGGTGACCTTCTTGACCGTGTTGTTATGATAAGACGTCAGATTGCACTTGAACTTGGTGCTGTTGTTCCAATTATCCGTTTGAGAGATAATATACAGCTTAATCCTAACCAGTATGTTATTAAGATAAAAGGTATACAGGTTAGTGAGGGTGAGATATTATTTGACCATTATATGGCTATGAATCCTGGCTATGTTGAAGAAGAGATTACAGGTATTCCCACATTTGAGCCATCTTTCCATCTTCCAGCTATATGGATAACAGAAAGTCAGAGAGAAAGAGCAGAGTCAATGGGATATACAGTTGTAGATCCACCTTCAATAATAGCAACACATCTTACAGAAGTTATCAGACAGCATATTGCTGAACTTCTTACAAGACAGGATGTACAGAATCTTATTAATAATATCAAGGATAATAACTCAGCACTTATTGAAGAACTTGTGCCTAAGCTGTTAGGAATAGGTGAAATTCAGAAAGTATTACAGAATCTTTTGGAAGAGGGCATATCCATAAGAGATCTTGTTACTATATTTGAAACTCTTGCAGATCATGCGGCAGTAACAAGAGATACAGATATACTTACAGAGTATGTAAGACAAAGCTTAAAGAGAGCTATTTCTGGAAAGTATTTTCCACCGAATGAAGTTACGAATGTTATTACACTGGATCCTAAAGTTGAACAAGAGATTATGGGAGCAGTTAAGAATACAGAACAGGGTTCATATCTTTCACTTGATCCAGCCCGTACAAAGGCAATTATGGATTCACTTGGTGAAGAACTAAAGAAGCTTGAGGATATGGGAAAGAATCCTATAGTTATAACTTCTCCAATAGTCAGATTGTATTTTAAGAAGCTTGCATCTGATTATTACAAGGACATTATTGTTATTTCATATAATGAAGTGGAATCCAATGTTGAATTACAATCAGTAGGGATGGTGACAGCGTAATGATAGTTAAGAAATTTCAGGCACCAACAGAGATGGAAGCCATAGTAAAGGCAAGAGAAGAACTTGGAAGTACAGCTGTGGTGCTTAATATAAAAACAATAAAGCAAAGAGGACTTGCTAAATTCTTTAAAAAAGATGTAGTTGAGGTCACAGCAGCACTGGAAGAAAAAGATATAGTAGATGGAATTAATAAAAATAAGCCGGTGTTTGAAAATAGCGGCATACAACAGACTCCGGTTCATATGATTAACCAGAGTATGGTGTCTGACGGAAAGACTTCATCAATTAATCTGGTTGCTGATGATGAAACGCCGGTTGCCGCTGCTTCGGCAATAGAAAGAAAGCTTGATAGTCTGCATGATCTTTTGCAGAATCAGGGGAATACTGCTGCAGTAGAACAAGCCATGGCGCAACAGAAATCTTCATCACCGGCATCAGCTTATAATAAAAGAATGTCTGACATTAAAGAAGACATATCAGCTGTAACAGGTGAAAAACAGCAGGTTAAAGAAAGAGAAAATGCCAACTATAAATCTCTTCAGCTTATATATAACAAACTGATTGATAATGAGGTGGATAGCAGATTTGCAGATGACATAATAGGAGAAATAGAGAATTCCCTTAAAAAGGAATCTAATCTTGACAGTATATTATCAGCAGTATATCAGAAGATTATATTAAAGCTTGGAAAACCTAAGACAATAACTTTAGGAGATAAAGCAAAGGTTATATTTTTCATAGGACCTACAGGAGTTGGAAAGACAACAACTATTGCAAAGATAGCCTCAAGCTTTAAAATAGAGAAGGATACAAGGGTTGCTTTTATAACTGCAGATACATATAGAATAGCAGCGGTTGAACAGCTTAATACATATGCTTCTATCATTGATTGTCCGGTAAGTGTTGTATATTCTGTAGAAGATATGAACAAGAGTCTTACAGAATATAAAGATTATGATCTTATACTTGTTGATACAGCAGGAAGATCACATAAGGCACAGGATCAGATGGACGAACTAAAAGCTTTTATAGAAGAAGTAGCACAAAGAGAAGATGAATTTGATTTTGAATGTTATCTGACACTTAGTCTTACTACGAAATATAAAGATCTTAAAAGTATTGCAGACAAGTATGATGATGTTGACTGGGCAGTTATATTTACAAAGCTTGATGAGACATGTTCACTTGGAAATATACTGAATGTGCGTATGCTGACAGACAGACCATTATCTTATACGACATCAGGACAGAATGTACCTGATGATATAGAAGTGATTAATGAGCAGGCAGTTGCCAGACAGTTGCTTGGAGGTGGCGAATGATGATGGATCAGGCTGAGAATCTGCGTAATATGATTAGAAAGCAGAATCAGAATAATATAAAAAATGCAAGGGTTATAGCAGTTACAAGCGGCAAAGGTGGCGTAGGAAAGTCAAACCTGTCAGTGAATCTTGCATTGGAATTCACCAGAATGGGAAAGAAGGTTATTATTCTTGATGCGGACTTTGGACTTGCTAATGTAGAAGTTATGTTTGGCGTTATCCCTGAATATAATCTTAGCGATCTTATGTTTAAAGGGAAAGAAATAAAGGATATAATCACTGAAGGACCTGAAGGTGTTGGATTTATATCAGGTGGATCTGGAATAGCCAATCTGGTTAATCTTGATCAGGAACAGGTAAAAAGATTAGTTGGCAAGATGACAGATCTTGAGGAATTAGCTGATATCATAATTATAGATACAGGAGCTGGAATATCTCCAAGCGTTATGGAATTCCTGCTTGCCAGTCCGGAAACTATTATAGTGACAACTCCGGAGCCTACATCAGTAACAGATTCCTATGCATTGCTTAAAGCACTTAGTATGAATGATGGGTATAATAAAGAAGAATGTACTATTAAGATGGTTGCAAACAGAGTTGAATCAGAAAGCGAAGGCAGGAATCTATATGAGAAGCTTAACGCAGTAGTATCTAAGTTTCTTGGAATAAAGCTGGATTATCTAGGAAGCATACCACAGGATTCCAGTGTAAGAAAAGCAGTTATGAAACAGAAACCTGTAACAATAGTATATCCATCAAGTTCAGCAGCAAAGCATTTTAAAAATATCGCTGTTACACTTCTTGGCAATGAAGTAACAGTTCCAGCACATAAAATAGGAATACGAAGTTATTTTAAGAATGTATTTGCAAGAAAAATGTAGAATAAGTTGTATTCGTAAGATAAATCTGAATTGGTGTAGGAGGATAGATTATGTATGAACCATTGAAGTTAGGAAACAGAGTAGAAATGGTATTTAAAAGCAAGTCTAAGTATGAAGATGAAACTATAGAATATGCTAGCCAGATACTTGATTTTGACGAGGATGGAATTATATGTGCCATGCCTATATATGAGGGGCATATAGTTCCTTTACAGGAAGGAAAAAGGTTTGAAGGTTATTTTTATTCAGATAATAAGATATATAATGCCAGATGCTCTGTTATATCCAGAGGCAAAGAAGAAAAATTACATATAGTTAAAATAAATCTTGATTCTGCACTTATAAGAATACAGAGAAGAGAATATTTCAGATTAAGCTGTATTATGCCAGCAACAATAAGAACTGCAGAAGATATTAAAGAAGGACTGGATGAGATACAGGATCTTATATTGAATGAAGATTATTATAAATGTACAATTGTAGATATAAGCGGTGGAGGAATAAGAGCTCTTTCTAAAAGACAGTTTGAAAAGAATGAAATAGTTTTCTTTAAATTCACATTGAACTTTAATGATGCGGATAAAGAAATGAACATACGTGGAAAGGTTATTGAATCTTTCAGAAATTCTAATGATGAGTCTATGTTTGACAGCAGATTCCAGTTTGTGGATGTCAGCCAGGCAGACAGGGATGAAATTATAAAATATGTATTTGAGCAACAAAGAAATATATTAAAAAAGGAGTTGGGCTATAATGGCTAAAAAAATCCTGGTTATAGATGACTCTGCACTCATGAGAAGAGTTATATCTGATATAATCAATGAAAGCGATGAATACGAAGTCGCAGCTATTGCAAAAGATGGACTTGAAGGCCTTGATATGATAGTGTCACATCCATACGAGTACAGTGCTATTATTCTGGACATCAATATGCCTAAGCTTAATGGAATAGAGCTGTTAAAAAGATTACAGAAAGATCATATTGAACAGACTGTAATTATTGTAAGCACTGTTGCTAAGGAAGGTGCTAAGGAAACTATCCAGGCACTTGAATATGGAGCATTTGATTTTGTAACAAAGCCAGAGAATTATCTTGAAACCAAAAGTGTTGACTTTAAAAACAGAATATTTGAAATGTTAGGTGTTGCAACAAACACAAGGGCATCGATTAGAAGAACTTCAATGAAGTCCAGTGGTATTTCAAGAACAAGGAGTACAGATACAGGACTTTTCAGAAGAAGTACAGAGAGCGGTATACAGAATTCGTCTCTGCTAAGAAGAACTTCTGAGAACAGAAGAGGTGATGATAGTACATCAAGAACTTTTGTACGACAGTCATCAGCAGATACATTAACTAACGCAGTTAAGGTTGATGGAACCAGGTATACAAGAATAAAGTCAGGACGGAATAAACTCGTTGCACTTGCATGTTCTACAGGTGGACCTAAATCCCTACAGCAGGTTATACCTATGCTTCCCGGTAACCTTGATGCAGGCATAGTTCTTGTTCAGCATATGCCGGCAGGATTCACGGCATCACTTGCAGCAAGACTCAATGAGATGAGTGCTATTAATGTTAAAGAGGCTGCAGATGGTGATGTTATAAAGAAAGGCTGGGTGTATATAGCACCTGGTGGAAAGCATATAAGAGTCAAGAAAAAAGGCTCCGATTATGTCATAGCACTGAGTGATGAGGCTCCAATAGATGGTCTTAGACCATGCGCTAATATTATGTATGAATCGCTTACTGAATGCAATTATGACGAAATTACATGCGTGGTACTTACAGGCATGGGTGCAGATGGTACTAATGGTATTAAAGCGCTTAATAAAAGTCATAAAAACATATATGTTATATCACAGGATGAAGAAACAAGTGTGGTATATGGTATGCCAAAGGCTATAGCAAATGCAGGATTGGTTAATGAGGTTGTTCCTCTTAACAGGGTAGCAGAAGCGATAACTAAAAATGTGGGTGTATCTTAGGATTTGTGTCTATGCGCACTTGACATGAATTTATATACGAAACGTAAGCAATGCAGCATAAGCGTGCGCAGAAATGAGGATTAATATGGATGTAAGCCAGTATTTAGAGATTTTTATTGATGAATCAAACGAACATTTACAGTCATTAAGTGATCAGTTGATGATACTTGAAAAGGAACCTGAAAATAGTGATACTATTAATGAAATATTCAGGGCTGCCCATTCGTTAAAAGGTATGGCCGGAACAATGGGATATAAGAGAATGCAGAATCTTACTCACGATATGGAAAATGTATTCTCAGAGGTACGTAATGGTAATATCAAGGTAACTTCTGATATGTGTGATGTATTATTCCAGTGTCTTGATGCACTTGAGGGATATGTTACTAATATCCAGAATACACAGGATGAGGGTACTGAAGATAATGAGCCTATAATCAAAGCACTTAATTCATTCATAGGCGGCAACAATGAAGAGAGCAAGAAGGCAGAGACACAAGCACCAGCAGCTGACAAGGATACATCTGCTGATGGAGCTTCAGAACTTGTATTTGCTGATTTTGAAATGAATGCGGTTAATGAGGCTTTAAAGAAAGGTCTTGGCGTATATGAGATAGCTGTTACAGTTGATGAAAACTGTATATTAAAGGCTGCAAGAGCATTTCTTGTATTCAAGAATCTTGAAGGTCATTGTGATGTTATTAAATCAGAGCCATCGACACAGGATATTGAGGATGAGAAGTTTGATAAAGAGTTTACAATTGTAGTTGTATCAAAAGAAAGTATGGAAGATATAACTAATATAGTTAAGAATGTATCAGAGATAAAGTCTGCAGAAGCTAAAGCTATAACTGTTCCATTCCCTGAAAATTCAGAGTCAGATGACAAAGAAGAGGCAGCTAAGGAAGAAACAGCAGTTGCAGAAACAAAAGCCACATCAAAGGAAACAAAGAAAGAAGAACCAAAGAAGTCGTCAATGCTTACACAGGCAAAAAAAGCAGCGGCAGCTAACAGCAAAGCTGTAAG
>JBNMGS010000082.1:0-7177 GCA_050872365.1 Lachnospira sp. | reverse complement strand
TTTCGTGCTAGCACGAACAGACTTTGTGCTTTCGACCCTGGGGCATCATATCTCGCCATCTTCGAGCATTTTGTCAAGGGTGAGTTTTATTGTGTTAATTGCCTGTTCGGTGGTGCAGCCGGTAAGCTGAGCTCCGGCAATGCTCATATGGCCACCGCCGCCGAGTTTTTCACAGACGAGCTGCACGTTTACCTCATCTATTGATCTGGCACTTATATACAGCTTATCTTCATATGCAGTAATGACAAACGAAGCTTTAATACCAGATATATCAAGCAGCTGATTAGCTGCTTTTGCTCCACCAATTGTTGGACTCTCAAGTCCAGTACCATCGAATACAGTTATTGCAAAGGCATTCCTGTATACCTCTGACTTACTCACAGCAGAAGCTATAGCCTTATATTCATTCATATCGTTACGAAGCATTTTTCTTACTCTTGTGACATCTGCTCCGTGTCTTCTAAGAAATGCTGCTGCCTCAAATGTACGAGGTCCTGACTTACTGTTAAATCCATCCGTATCTATTGATATGCCCGCATATAACGCATCAGCCTCAAATGCCTTTAATCTGATTCCATCATCTACATACTGTATCATCTCTGTTATCATCTCACATGCAGAAGATGCATATGGGTCAACATATGAAAGAACAGCACCTGATATAGTGTCGCTTGAACGTCTGTGATGATCAAACACTATAACGGTCTTACATTTATCAAGAAGTGCAGGACATTCTGTTCTCTGTGCACGGTTAACATCAACAACAATTACAACTGTTGATGGTTTAAGATAGCTCTCCGCAGAATCTTTACTTATGAACATATCATTTGGATAATCTTCTTTATTGATAAAACGATTCATAAATGGTCTTACACTAGTCGAAATTTCTCCAAACACAATATGTGCCTCTTTACCCAGTTTTCTGGCTATTATATATATTCCAAGTGCAGAACCAAATGAATCTATATCCGGAAGACTATGCCCCATTATAAGCACATTATCATTAGCTTCAAGTATCTGCCTTAAAGCATGGGCTTTTACACGTACCTTTACTCTCGTATTCTTCTCCATCTGCTGGCTCTTGCCACCATAATAATATATCTTATCTCCATCTTTTATAACTGCCTGGTCACCGCCACGTCCTAACGCAAGATCCATGGCTGCCTTTGCTACTTCATAGTTTTTGGCATAATCACTGGCACCTGTTCCAATTCCAATACTTAGTGTAAGCGTTTTCTCATTGCCAACTTTTACACTCTTTATATCCTCAACAAGACTGAACTTATCTGCAAAAATGCGTTCCAGGAACTTATATCTGAACACTACCAGATACTTATCCTTTTCCATCTTTCTTATTATGGCTGCTCCAGCCGAAAAATACTTGTTAACTCTCTTATCTACAAGACCAACAAAAAGAGACCTTCTAACATCATCCACACTTTCAAGGGCATCCTCATAATTATCAATATATACAAGACCAACAACGAATCTCTCATCCCTGATTTTCTGGATATATTTATTAACATCTGTCTCGTCAAACATATACATGGCAACAAGTGACGAATTATAATCTTTAGAAAGTATATTAACTCCCTGAGTAAGAATATCCGCACTTATTCTTTTCATTTCCACCCTGTAGTCACGGTCATTAAGTGCAATCCTTACTTCTTTATAATCATCAAAATTTCTAAATACATTCGCTGACAATTCAGGAATTATTGTTGATATATTCTTATTATAATCATTCTTTTTATTAATACAGTGCTGCATAGAAGAATTCATCCATAATATATTACCCTTATTATCCAGCAGACAATATGGAATGCTAAGATTATACAGTAATTGTCTTTGAACCTGCGAATAATTAGAAGAAAATTCAATTATTTCTTTTATGATTCTTGGCTTGTAATATAACATCATAAATGCACACACCAATACATAAATAAACACAAACACAGCAACCACTGATGCTGCCGGCACATTTATAAAATACAATGCAAAATCAACTACAACAAGTACTATTCCAAGAGCTACTGGCCACAGGAAAACTGAATTAAGCTTTCCTGATGGACGGAATGACTTTTCCTGCTTATTATTCATAATGTCTCCATTCTTATGCAGATCAGATTTATACTATGGACATAATATGTCATTATTTAATCAGATTAGCACAATAATACAATTCCCTGGAATATATATGAAATATAAATATATGTTCCATTCTTCATATATGCAAAAGCATAACAGGATTATAACACAAGTTGTAAAAATAGGGAAGAGTAACGTCTAACTCGTAACGATGAGTTTCAGATATATTATGACTCCGCCATAATATATCTGAAACAGTCGCGGTGCTCCTCGAATATAAAAACAAAGACCCAGTTATTCCTGCAAGCAGGATAACTGGGCCTTTGTTTTTATATTCTCATCGTTACTCGCGCTTATTCTACTGTGTATGGTAAGAGTGCTACGTGTCTTGCTCTCTTTACGGCTACTGTAAGAGCTCTCTGGTGCTTTGCGCAGTTTCCAGTGATTCTTCTAGGAAGAATCTTTCCTCTTTCAGATACATACTTCTTTAATAAAGCAACATCCTTATAATCTAATGCCTTGTTTGCATCAGCACAAAATGCACATACTTTCTTTCTTCTGCGCATTGGTCTTCTTCTCATCTGACCCTCTGGTCTTTCAGCCTTCTTATCTGGCATGTTAAGTTACCTCCTATCTTAATTGAAAGGTAAACCCTCGTCTTCCACGCTGTCACCATCTGGTATATTCATAAAGCCATCACCTGCTGCAGCGCTTGGTTCTGGTCTTGATGGTGTGTATGCTGTTGCACCTGCTGAGGAAGCAGCGGCTTTACTTTCCGCGAATTCATGTTCTTCAACAACAACATCAGTAGTGTAGACCTTCTGACCGTCCTTATTAGTATAGCTTCCTGTCTGGATACGTCCAGTTATAACAACCTTAGTTCCCTGATGTAAATACTTCTCAGCAAATTCACCTGCTCTGCCAAATGCAACACAGCTTATGAAATCAGCCGTCTGTTCATCACCAGCTCCACTATTTCTTGAACGTCTTCTATCTACTGCTAATGTATATCTAGCGATTGCCATAGAACCTTCAGCATTCTGTGAATAACGAACATCTGGTTCTCTTGTCAATCTTCCCATTAATATAACTTTGTTCATACTTAATCTCCTCTTCTATAAAGAGTTGTAAGTCCAAACGTCAACTAATTATTCTCCATCTTTTACGATTAAGAATCTGATTACGTTTTCCATAATACGAATTCTTGACTCAACTTCAGCTGGTGTAGTTGCCTCAGCTTCAAACTTAATGAAGTTGTAGTATCCTTCGCTCATATGCTGGATATCGTATGCAAGCTTCTTCTTTTCGCATGTACCTGGATCAGTAATAGTACCACCAAAACGAGTGATTAATTCCTTAACCTGCTCTATAGTAGCGTTTCTTACTTCATCCTCGACGTTTGCGCTAACAACTAATGCTAATTCATACTTATTCATCTACGTCGCACCTCCTTCTGGTCTTTTGGTCCCTTTTATTCAAATATAAAAAGAACAAGGATTATAATATCACGAGGTCTAATTCTAACATAGAATCATACATTTTACAAGTCATTATTTTCTTTTTTTTGTATTTTTTTTGTATTTTTCTCTACCAGAGATCTTTTTAATATAATCTCATGTGAACATCCACAACACCGAAGCTTTATATCTGCACCTGTTTTAACAACCAGCCATTCATCACTTCCACAAGGATGCTTTTTTTTCATTTTTATTACGTCACCGGCATCCAGCTGAATCATTATATTATTGTAACTCCTTTAATATATAATAGGTTTTTATTTATAATTTTTTTATCATTCCCTTATAACAATTCCTGCCACATTGCAACCCTGTTCTTCGAGGCTGCCTGCGAAATCATCAGCGTTTTCCTGTGAATATTGCTCCTTATCGCACACTATTATTGTTTCATCACAATATTTTGCCAGTATCCCTTCATCATCCGAATCCACAATGATATAATCATAAGATTTTATATATTTATCAAGCAGTTTCTGAAATGCTTCTGCTTCTTCACCACTTACGACACCATCGTCTGTAATCCCTGTAAATATAATATCAATTTCCTTATGATTAGTAACACATACAAGCTCATAATCCGCATCAGGATTCTTAAGATAATCTATGACACCTTTTGCATTTTTCCCCAACTTATATTTTCCAAGAAATACATCGCTTTTTATGTCTCCATCAACAAAAAGAACTTTATTGCCTTTTTCCATAATGATGTACGCTATTCTGAACGCATCAATCTTACCATTTATAACAGCAACTGATTTTCCACCAGCATTGTTTTGTATTATATTGTCTGCTATATTACCAATGCTCTCCTTCTTATCACTGCTTATATCCATAAGTTTATCGACATTTACACTATACATATGATACCACCTCTATTCTATTTTTTTATCGTACCTATTATAGGGTAATTCTTTTTTGAAACTTCCTGCATGTCTGCAACATCAGCTGAAAATGCCTGTGCTGATTCATTTAACACTTTATTAACCATTTCTTCCTCATCTATTGTTGCAGCTGCCTGGTCTTCAATCTCTATATTCTTTAATTCTTCATCTGATAATTCATCAACAAAGCTCAAATCACTGTCTATATCTCCTGATTCATTATCTGGAGTTTCATCTGATAAATCAGAATCGTCCGTATGGATTTTATCTGCTATTTCTGCATCATTTACATTATCATCCACTGCTATTTCTTCATGCTTTTTTATATTATCATCTACTGATGATTCCTGCTTTTCTATATTATCATCTACTGATGATTCCTGCTTTTCTATATTATTATCTGTTGATGTTTCTTCTTGCTTTTCAGCATTATCATCAGTTGACACTTCTATACGCTCTTCTACATCACCATATGTTAGAGCCTTCTCTTCATTCTGTTCAACATTTTTCATGCTTTCGTTTTCTATATCATCTTTATCACTATCAGATTCATTAAATGTGCTTTCATACGATATATCTTCATCATCTACTGACTTTTTATCTGATGATTTTTTCTTCTTCTTTTTCTTTTCTTCTTTGCCTTCGTTAAAGTAATCGCTAACCTCATGCTCTAGTTTTTTCAGAACATCTTCTTCATCCGTTTCATCACTATCCGGATCAAAATTTCCTGCCTTTACATTATTATGTGTATCAGCATTATGCTCGTCTTGTTTTGTAGCATCCACAAATGCAGCACCTGAATTACCTTTGTTATCTTCAATAAGCTGAGGCTTATGATCTATGTAATCCATCTGTCCAAAACGTCTTTCATATTCATATTCGTGATTAAAATCATCATCCTTAGACTTGAAAGCACTTATAATAAGACATACTATAATCTCAATAAACAGGCATATTCCACTTGCAATCCCTGTAATAATACCTGTCTTCTTATATATATCTGGTTTAAATGATACACCGCTTGATGTACCTTCTGATAATATCTGTATAGACTTAACCGGTATGATTGATGTTGTCTTGATAGCTGTTGATGCTACTGCATCTACATATTTCTTAGCTGTATTCTGATCAGGATTAACACATTTGATTTCAACTATATTACTGTTAGCCGGAGATGATACCGTAAGATATTGTGCTATATCCTCTGAAGTGCCAGCAACCTTCTGTGCTGCTGATATTACAACATTACTTTTAAATATAATTGTGAAATCATCTTTGAGACCGCCGTTATTTGCTCTGATAGATGCCTCGTTCTCCTCACCAGGAACCACATACAACTGGGTTGTAGACTCATACATAGGCATAATCTTTTTATTCTCATAAACATAGCCTGCTGCACCACTAATAATAGCAACAAGTATTAATATTAATACGCATCTTGAAAACTTTTTCATCTATCATTCTCCTTCTTCCGGATAATAATACCATCTTATGGCAGTTATAATCCCATTTTCATCTATATCAAAGGCAATCTGTGCAAAATCATCGCTAACAGTAGCCGTTCCATTTTTATAATCAGGTGAGAAATATGTGAATTCTATAATATAATTTTCTGCATCTTCTAAACTGTCATATCCATTGTAATTAATAAGTCCATACGATATGGCATCCTTTGTATTCACCTTATCAAGGTCATCCATTGTGAAATCGCCATAAAGATAATTGCCTAAAATTGCTGTTTTATCAGCTGACATACAGTAGTTATTCCTGTAATTCGTATCCCTGTAATATACTCTTAATATTGAATCTACTGACATACCAACCTTAAGTCCTCTTGCAAATACATCCTTATCACTGACAGATGCCGCTGCTGTAAGTTTATATGTTCCTGCCTGATTCTTTCCAGCAGTCTTACCTGAATCATCGAATTTAACAAATATAAATGTAAGATCGTTATACGAGCATACCTTTTCTACGTATAAAGAATCTGCATTGCTTTCTTTTTCTGTAGATTCATACTCCGAAACAGGTGAGCCGTATATATTCTTAACATCACTTTCTGTCATCATATACTTAAGTGAGTTGACCGTCAGGTCAGAATAACTGAACTTATCAGCCTTGCTTACTTCTACTGTAGGATATTCCTGATAACTTGTTATATCTTCAGAATTATCCGTTATGATAGCTTCAGGATGTCTTCCACAAGCTGATATACCTGCTATCATAGCCATACTCAGCACAATTCCTGCACTCTTCCTAAAAACACTGAATCTTCTCATTGTTTTCCCCTTTTTATAGATATTATGCTTCCAATATACATAATACCTTTTAATATCGTTATACATAGGCACAGTATAACATATTTGTCAGTTTTATAAAATACAAATGTATAAATTTATCCTTTGCTGAAAATTGCAAGCTTTTTTTTCAACTTTTTCACAAAATTTATCCTTTGCTTTATCAACGGACTCTATTACTTTATTACTTTATTACTTCATTACTGGATATAACTATATAATTCATTCTTATATTAGAAATATGGATGTGAAAAAATAAATAAATTCATAAATAAATGAATAAACTAAAAAAGTCATCCCACACTGTGAGATGACTTAGAGGCGACAACCAGATTCGAACTGGTGATCAGGGTGTTGCAGACCCACGCCTTACCACTTGGCTATGTCGCCATAT
>JBNMGS010000081.1:0-7210 GCA_050872365.1 Lachnospira sp. | reverse complement strand
GTGGGAGTGCGAAGCACGGAACAATTTGTAGATATCATAATTATCAGCTTTAATATTAAAAATATAATGTTAATTAGTATATTTTTGGGAGGAACATTTATATGAAGTGTGTTATCCTGGCAGGCGGCAGTGGTGATAGTTTATGGCCATTGTCCAGAAAAAATTATCCTAAGCAGTTTATGAATTTCAAAGAAGGACGTTCACTGCTACAGGAAACTGTTGTAAGAAATATGCCATATTGTGACGAGTTTATAATAGTAACTAATGAGTCATATAAGAATATAGTCAACGGACAGATGAAGGCGTTTCAGAGCCTTAAATACAGATTGATTCTTGAGGGAACAGCTAAAGGTACAGCAGCAGCTATCATACTTGGAACAATGTTTGCCAATCCAACTGAGTTTGTGCTTATAGTTAATTCTGATAACTTTATAGATGGAGATGGCTATAAGGATGCAATAATAAATGCAAAGGAAATGGCTAAGTCTGGTGCAATAGTTGCACTTGGAGTTAAGCCTGAATATCAGGCTAAAAATCTTGGATATATATTAAGACATGATTGTGATGTGAAAAAACTTATACCACAGGTGGATTTTGATGCCGATTCCTCCGAGATAGCAGATTGTTATTCTTATGATGAAGGATATCTGTGGAACAGTGGCATGCTTGTATTCAGGGCTGGAGATATGATTAATATCGTAAGAAAAGAACAGCCTGATCTTTATGGTGCCTGCAGGACTGCCAAGCGAAAGGTTCCAGCTATAAGAAGAGCGATACGCTTTTCAGAGAATGTCATGAAAGATATTCCAAGTGGAAGCATAGAAACACTTGTTCTTATGAACTGTGATAAGCTTAAAGTTGTTGAAGCACATATAATATGGAAAGATATAGATAATGTATGTGATATAGAACCACAGCACAATGAGGATAAACCAGATTATGTCATAAAAAATGACTGCAGCAATGTATCAGTTATTAACAATGCCCAGAAAAAGCTGGTTGTTGCTAATGACTTAAGAGATATGGTTGTTGTTAATACGGAGGATGCGGTATATATCTCATCTAAGAAGTCGGCTGATAATATTAAAGAAATAGTCAGGGATAATATGGATCAGTATGAAACATATTTTGACTATAATAGAATATCATACAGGGAATGGGGTATTCACGAACTTCTTAACTATTCAAAGGGATATAAGGTTAAGAAGGTTACAGTATTTCCAGGTATGATGATGAACCTCCATCAGCATGAGTTAAGAGCTGAATATTGGTCAGTGGTTGAAGGAACAGCCACTATAACTCTTGGAACAGAAACAAGGGATTATCACAAGTATGAGAGTGTTTTTGTGCCGGTAGGAGTAAAGCACAGGGTAGCTAACAAGACGGATAAAAATGTTGTTATCATAGAAGTGGGTATAGGTGATTCTATACTTGAGAATGACCTTGTTAAGATATATGGACATGATACGGGTCCTAATGAAGGCAATTATGTAAGAACTGATAACAGTCCTATAGTCAAGTTAGACCCTGCCTTCAAGGATAATCTATGGGGTGGAACCAAGATAAGAGATGTGTTTGGCAAGAAATGTGACTATGAAGTTATCGGTGAGAGCTGGGAGCTTTCAGCACATCCTGATGGACAAAGCCGTATAGCTGATGGTTATTACAAGGGTATGCTTTTTAATGATTATCTTACGATTATTGGTAAAGAGGCTCTTGGCTGGAAATGTCAGGCGCAGGATAGATTTCCTGTTCTTATTAAATTTATAGATGCCAAGCAGGCACTTTCTATCCAGATTCATCCAGATGATGAATATGCCCTTGAAAACGAGAATGAATATGGAAAGAATGAGATGTGGTATGTACTTGATGCAGAACCAGGTGCATATTTATATTGTGGACTTTCAAGAGATTCATCAAAGGAAGAAATTAAAGAACGTATAAAGAATAATACAATAACAGAAATCCTTAACAGAATAGATGTAAAGAAGGGCGATGTTGTTATGGTTAAAGCCGGAACAATACACGCCATAGGTGCCGGTATATTTATATGTGAGATACAGCAGAATTCTAACTGTACGTATCGTATGTATGATTATGACAGAAGAGATAAGTTTGGTAATCCACGTGAACTTCATATTGCCAAATCACTTGATGTTGTGAATCCGGTTAAGTATGTAAGAGATAACAAATGTAATGTTATGCTTACACATAATGAACATTATATGTCAAAGAGACTTGTACAGTGCAAATATTTTGAGGTAATAAAGTATGAAGTAGAAGATGAAGCAAAGATTCCTGTTGATGAGGCTTCTTTCGTATCAGTTATAGTAGTTGAAGGTGAAGGAACTATTATGACAGATGATTATGATAAAGAGATGAAGTTCAAGGCAGGAGAAAGCTTCTTTATAAGTGCGGGCAAGAGAAATATTATTGTTAAGGGTAAGTCAACTTGCATAGTAACGCATGTGTAAGTCAGAAATGGAGAAATATATGAATAACGGTTCCTGGAATAAAGGGAAAAAGATATTAAGTTATCTTTTTCCTGGATTAATAACACTACTTGTTATGTTGGTAGTTCTGGCTGCTAAGGGGATATGGCCTTTTGGAAGTAACAGAATTGACCTTTTTGATAATATGCAGCAGGTTGCACCTTTGTATGCCCATCTGTGGGATGCCATGCATGGGGATGCCAGTATATGGTTTGACTGGTATACAGGACTTGGAACTAATGTATCTATGAGTATGTCGGCATTCTCTATGATAAGTCCTTTCAATCTGTTTTTATATTTATGTCCAAGAGACTATATACTTGAGTTTATATCTGTACTTACTGTTATAAAGACATTTGTAATGTCAGTAACAATGTATGCTTTTATTAACAGAAGATATAATTCGCTGTCATATAAGATAAAGGCATTGTTTGCAGTAGTATACGCATTCTGCGGATATGTATTATTATATGCTTCATGTTTCACACCATGGATGGATATAGTTGCGCTTTTTCCACTTCTTATGATGGCGCTTGATGTTATGGAAAAGACAGGAAAGAAGCTTTTCTATATACTTATGGTAGCAGTTATGTTTATAATTAATTATTATCTTGCTGCCATGTCACTTGTATATATTCTTCTTGTTGGTGGTATGTATCTTATATTCAGATGTGATAAGAATGAAAGACGCGAGAAAGCATGGAATGTAGGCATTGGCACATTTACAGGAATAGCACTTTCTGCATTTATGCTTATACCGGTGTTTGCACAGCTGTCACAGTCGCAAAGAACTGGCAATACAGAATCACTTACAAGCCAGTATCTTTCGTGGATATCTAATCCTACTTTCAGAAGCTTCAGTCTTGGTGAGTTTGAGAGAATAATGATGTTTTATGGCATGGGATTATTCTTTGTGATAATATTCACAGGAATCCACAGAAGCATGAAGTCAGCCGGATATAAGAACGATACAGCAGCAAGAAAGTTTAACTGGTACGCAATCTCTCTTATAGTTATCGTTATGGTACAGGCAATAGCAGAGGGTACTAACATTATGTGGCATTTTGGTTCATATAATGGTTATACATTAAGAAATGGATATATTATAGCATTTACGCTTATATGTCTCGCCTGTGCATATGCAGATAAGGTGCTTGTAAATGACAAGACAGATAAAAAGAAAGCTGTAATCCAGGCAGTAGTGACTGTTGTTGTATGTGCGGTTATGGCAGTTGTATATGATAAGCTTCCGGTAAATTCATACGTATCTGCATTTATATTCTTTATTGCAGTATTTGTTGTTATGCTTGTGATACACATTATTGGTGTAACTGTTATGAAGAACGGTTATAAGGTCAGCATTGTTATAAGCCTTGTTGCAGTTGAAGTGTTCATAGGAGCATTTGCCATGACAGGACCACCTAAGTTCTATACATATGCGCCATATCAGTATGGTGACTATGTGCAGCTTGCAGTAAAGGCAACGAACAATCTTGATATAAGTTCATCGCCAATAGACAGGGTTACCAACCCTGATCTTAGTATGAATGCGAATTATCCGCTTGTTATGAAGAGAGGTTCGCTTTCAAGCTTTACAGCTGCACTTCAGAAAGATACACAGAAGGAAACTGTCAGATGGGGACATTCAAAGTATTTCCTCTGGGCACTTGATTCAGGTAACACAGTATTTTCAGATGCCCTTATACATGTAACAGAGGCAGTTAATATTAATAAGCTCGACAGCTCTTTGTATACATTGGAGAAAGAAGGCGCAGATGATAATGAATATGACCTGTATAAGTCTAATTACCAGCTTCCTTTTGCGATGGTTACAAACAGCAGGTTAGCTTCTATAGATTTCAATAAAGATTTTACAAAGATTGATGCAATAAGGTCAGGTGACAGCACAGAAGCAGAGTATAACTGGAACACAACGACAAGAGACTGGATATATCTTCATAATCTTATGTACAGTGCTTTAAGTGGTGATTCAGATAATCTTGTAACAGAATACGGTAAGCTTTCCGGAACAAGGACATATGAGGTAAGTGCTGATAAGATTGCTGATATTAATAAGGAATCTGACAATGCAACAGCAGATAAGACTACACAGGCAACACATGTAGTACAGACTTATAAGGATAAGATAAATGGAAAAGCAGCAGTATATGTAAGTGTTGCTGATTGTAACATAGGTACATCAGATGCCAATGTTTCAAGCCTGTTTAGGAGCCTTACAATTAAGGTTAATGGCAAGCAGATAGACATACCGACTATTGGTAATGTTAACAATAAGTATTATACAACCGATTATAATAATGGACTTATATATATAGGAACATATGAAAACGAAAATGTCGAGGTTGAACTTGATTATGCAAGACCACTTGATAACAATGGTGATGTGTCAGTAGATAAATATATATTTACAATGGGTGGTATTGACCTTGATAAGATGGATTCACTCTGTAAAAAGTATGAGAATAAGCAGAGTGATGTGACATATACAAACAATTCAGTTACTGTAAAGGTTGATGGAAGTGGTACAGATGATTATGTTATGGTTCCTATAATCAAGAGTGATAACTGGACAGTAACAGTAAACGGTGAAAAGCGTGAAACCAGGGATATTGCAGGAATGTTCACGGGAGTTTCTGTTAATGAAGGTGAAAACGAGATAGTATTTACGTTTAAGCCAGCTGCTAAGGATAAAGGATTGCTTATATCCATTCTTGTACTTATTGCCATGATTGCACTTATGGTGGTTAATCATTATAAAAATATAAGAATACCAGGATGGATGCAGGCATGTGCAAGTGGTGTATATATTGCTATTATAGTAGTGCTTGCAGTGCTTATGTTTGCAATACCTCTTGTTGCAAGTATAGTAGTTAATATAAGATACGTATTGGGGATGTAAATGTTTTCAGTATTAGTAAAACACTATAAAAATAATGATAAATTCAGATTATTTACCAAAATAATTGCCGTGTGGCTGCTATCAAGGCTTGTAATGCTTGCCATGGTGCCGGTTATGAATCTTTTAGCAGACACACCGCATGATATACTTTATTATATGAATCCATGGGATGCGGAGTGGTATAAGGAGATGGCAGAGGAAGGGTATAAGTTTCCAAGAGCCACGGGAATGGCCAACTGGGCATTCTTTCCGTTATACCCTATGTTGTGTGCATTGATAAGGGTTATTACGAGAGGGTATATTAATACATATGCAATAGGTATGTTTGTGTCTAATGTATGCATAATAATAGCTGTATATTATGCGGTAAGGTTTGCATGGATTGAACTTGATGTTAATAAGTATGGCAGGATTGATATAGAGAATATAATAATATTTCTCATGCTTGCAGGACCATGTGCCGTATATTATGGCTCAATGTATACAGAGAGTCTGTTTACCATGTGTGTGGTGTTGTGTTTTTATAACACAAAAAAGAAAAATTATATGGCAGCGGCGGTGTTTGCAGCATTAGCAAGTGCAACAAGAATTGTTGGCTGTACCCTTATGGTTGTTCTGCTTACAGATATGTATGTTAATGTATACAAACAGCAGGAAGATAAGGAAGGCAGAGTGATGACATCCATAAAGTGTCTTATAAAGGATGTTTTATCAGATGCAAAGAAGTTTTTGGCACTTGCAATATGTCCATTGGGAATATTTGTTTATATGACATTTTTAAAATGGTTCTGTGGTGATGCATGGGCTTTTTATCATGTGCAGAAGGCATGGAGAACACAGAAACTGTTTCCGGTTATAGAAGTGCTTGTTAAGTCATGTACAGGAAGACTTGGTGTTATGTCGGATGTTAAGCAGATTAATGGTATTATACTGGGATGGCTGTGTGTATTGACTTTACTGTTATATGTGATAATGATAGTAAGAAAACATTATGCGTGCGGTCTGTTTGGAATAACTGCACTTATTATTCCACTTACATCGAGTGTTATGAGTACATTAAGATTTATAGTTGGTTCATTTGTTGTATACATAGGTGTTACAGAAACATTGCTTCTTGCAGGAAAGAATACAAGACGTGTTATTATACTACTTCTTGCAATTGCAGAGATTATATGTATATCGGCATGGTATTTCTGGGATGGGCTGCTTATGTGATTGTGATAGGTGATTAATAAGATACGTTATATAGTTGTGAGGTTGATTTATGCCATTGTGTATACTTTGTGAAAATACTTGCGAACTTTATGTAAAGGTATTATAATTAACACGCTTTTTAGAATTACAATTTAAGTTATTGTATAAAGTTGTAATATGATTGCAGAGAACTTTATTGGTGAATGAATTACGGAAAGTTATAGATATCAGAAGGAGAAAAATATGTTATCAGTAGTTGTACCTACATTTAATGAGGGAAAGAATATTAGAAATCTGGTGACACAGATAAATGATGCACTTAAAGGAATAGATTACGAGATATTATTCGTAGATGACAGCAAGGATAATACACCAGAGGTTATTATGGAAGTAGCCAAAGACTTCCCACAGGTAAGAATGGAACACAGAACAGGTGAGACAGGACTTGCAACAGCTGTTCTTAAAGGGTTCGAGCTTGCAAAGGGTGAGTATATGGCATGTATGGATGCAGACCTTCAGCACCCACCTATAGTGCTTAAGTATATGTATAAGGCTATGGAGAGTGGCGCAGATTTCTGTATACCAAGCCGTCTTATTCCAGGAG
>JBNMGS010000080.1:0-7210 GCA_050872365.1 Lachnospira sp. | reverse complement strand
CCATATTATATACTTCACATATTCTGTGAGAATCATTCTGTAATAAACACATTATAGCTGCCGGCATTACTAATATATAACACTTATCAAAGGCAGCACATAATAACTTAGTATAAACTTATTATCTAAGATCTTTCATATCTACATCATCCATGTCGTCGAAATCCTGGTTTTCTCCAACCATGCCCCAGATGAATGTATATGCATGAGTAGCTGAAGCTGAATGAATAGACCAGCTTGGTGAAATAACAGCTTCTTCATTTCTCATAACAATATGTCTTGTTTCTGTTGGTTCACCCATATAGTGGAATACAACAGCATCTTCTGGAACTTCAAAGTAAAGATATACTTCCATTCTTCTGTCATGTGTGTGACATGGCATTGTGTTCCATACGCTGCCCGGTTCAAGACAAGTCATACCCATCTCTAACTGACAGCTTTCAACCTGTCCAGGAAGAATATACTTGTTGATAGTTCTATGGTTTGCACTTTCAAGACATCCAAGTTCCTTCTTGTTCTCAGGTAAAATATCCTTAGCAGGATCAATAAATACTGTAGGATATGTCTTATGTGCCGGTGCACTGTTAAGATAGAACTTGGCAGGATTCTTAGGATCCTCACTCTTAAATGATATATCCTTTGCACCCATACCTATGTACATACCGTCTTTATACTTGAAATTATATTCTTTACCATCAACAGTAACTGTTCCGTTACCACCGATATTGATGATACCCATCTCTCTTCTTTCAAGGAAATACTTAGCTCTAAGTTCTGCACCTGCCTCAAGAACAAGTTCCTTGTTAACTGGTGTTGCAGCTCCTACTATAATTCTGTCAATCTGGCTGTAGATTGTCTTAATCTCATCAGCAACAAATAAATTCTGAATTAAAAAGTCATGTCTTAATCTGTCTGTGTCATAATTCTTGACATCAGCAGGATTAGCTCCTGGTCTTACTTCCATTTTTCATTCTCCTTCTCTTATTATACTTTATGAGGATAGAATCGCCTGAAATGTTTTACAAAAGCAATTCATAGATATCAGCTGCAATTAATTTTATAATTTAACTGCAGTTTTAATCCTTTTGAATATAATAATAACATCATTTACATATTTTTACAACTAATAATTCGCTTAATAAGCGGATATGTATTAACAATTTCTTTCTGGATACCAAATGCTTTGACAATTAACTCTTTTACATCATTAATTTTATTTTTATCATTTGCATATATCGCAGCTATTTTTTCACCCTTTTTAACGTAATCCCCTACCTTTTTTGACAGGACTACTCCGACAGAATGATCTATTTCATCACCTTTATTAACACGTCCGCCTCCTAATATCATAGAAGCCTCACCTATAAGTTCTGATTGTATATGATTTATATATCCTTCATATTCAGCAGTCACACAAGAAACATAATCAGTCTTTACAAGGTTATGACATTCATCATTAAAAATGCTGATATCTCCACCTTGTCTTTTAACAAACTCAAGAAACTTATCATATGCGCTTCCATCTTTTATCACCTTTTTAAGCATGCTAACAGCTTCATTTCTGTCTTGTGATACTTCCGAAGCAATAAGCATCTGTGCACCAAGTTCAAGACAAAGTTCTACAAGATCATCAGGTCCATCGCCCTTTAATGTATCAACCGCTTCCTTTACTTCGAGCGCGTTACCAACTGCATATCCAAGTGGTTCATTCATATCTGATATAACAGCAATTGTATTTCTGCCAACGCTTTTACCTATCATAACCATTTCTTGTGCAAGTTTAACTGCATCATCCATATTTTTCATAAATGCACCATTGCCAACCTTAACATCAAGAACTATCGCATCTGCTCCTGATGCAATCTTTTTACTCATTATGCTGCTTGCTATCAATGGTATACTATCAACAATAGCAGTAACATCTCTTAATGCATATATTTTTTTATCTGCCGGTGCAAGATTGCCTGTCTGTCCTGTAAGAGCAAGTCCAATTTCATTAACATTTCTTATAAACTCTTCCTCTGACAGTGCTGTTCTAAAACCAGGAATGCTTTCAAGTTTATCTATAGTTCCACCAGTATTACCAAGTCCTCTTCCACTCATCTTTGCAACCCTGCCGTTACATGCAGCTACCATTGGTGCAAGCACAAGTGTTGTTTTATCACCAACACCACCCGTACTGTGCTTATCAACATTAACGCCCTTAATAGCCGATAAATCCAGCCTGTCGCCACTATCAGCCATTGACATAGTTAATATTGAAGTTTCTTCATAACTCATTCCCTGAAAATATATAGCCATAAGAAAAGCTGACATCTGATAGTCAGGTATAATACCAGAGGTGTATCCTTTCACCACATACTCTATTTCTTCTCTCGTGAGGGTTTCTCCATACTTTTTTTTGCTTATAATATCGAACATTCTCATAACCAGTCACCTCTCCAATTTTATGATACCTTTTGATCCTTTAATCATTTCATTGATACGAATTTACAGACATAGCGAATATTTTTAATATATATAAGAATATACTAACATTTTTTTGCAATATATGCTATTATTTATTGGCATAAATGATTTATTAAGGAGATATACAATGAGTTTTGAATTCATACGTAAGCTGCCTACACCAACAGAAATCAAGAATGAACTTCCTGTTCCTGAAAAAGTAGCAGCTCTAAAAGCACAAAGAGATAAAGAAATCGCAGATGTAATTACTGGCAAATCTGATAAATTTCTCGCTATTATAGGACCTTGTTCTGCTGATAATGAAGATGCAGTCCTTGATTACACATTAAGACTTAAGAAAGTTCAGGAGAAATTGGAAGATAAAATACTTATCATACCACGAGTATATACAAATAAACCAAGAACTACCGGAACCGGTTATAAAGGAATGCTTCATCAGCCTGATCCAGAGAAGAAACCTGATCTTCTTGCCGGCCTTATGGCTATACGTAAGATGCATATAAGAGTTATGGAAGAAACTGAACTCATGCCTGCCGATGAGATGTTATATCCTGAAAACTACTGGTTCCTTTCAGATGTGCTGTCATATGTTGCAGTTGGAGCGCGTTCTGTCGAGGATCAGCAGCACAGACTTACAGCCAGTGGAATGGATGTTCCAGCTGGTATGAAGAATCCAACAAGTGGCGATTTTTCTGTCATGTTAAATTCCGTTGTAGCTGCACAGGCCAAGCAGTCATTTATATACAGGAACTGGGAAGTTAAGACTCCTGGAAACCCTCTTGCACATACTATATTAAGAGGTGCTGTAAACAAGCATGGTCAGAATATTCCTAACTACCACTATGAGGATCTTATCAGGCTTGCCGCTATGTATAAGACAAGAGACCTTCTTAACCCTGCATGCATAGTTGATGCTAATCACAGTAATTCTGGCAAGAAATATATTGAACAGATAAGAATCACTAAAGAGGTAATCCACAGTCGTAATCACTCTGAAGATGTAAAAGATCTTGTTAAGGGTGTTATGATTGAAAGTTATATTGAGCCTGGTTCACAAAAAGTTGGTGAAGGTATATATGGTAAATCCATAACAGACCCATGCCTTGGATGGGATGAATCTGAGAAACTATTATATACAATTGCTGATATGCTCAAATAATCCTTTTATCATCCATGGACTTATATATGTTTCATATAATGTTCCTAATATGATAAACACTAAAGATATAATAATCACAGTTGCTGTTTTTTTCATATCAAACTGTCTTTTTTCTATATATGATATTATGAAAGAAACAGCAATTGCGTATATTAAGTACTGTGGTATAAGACATACCGCATATATAAGCACACCTCTAATTCCCATATTCATAACACATACACTTATCATAAGTCCACAACTTACTCCCACAAAAAACACAAGAAAATATATTCCTGCTATTGCCACTGGCGTAAATATCACAAGCAGAAGACACAAATACTCCTTTAATCTTAACTTCAATATATATCTTAAATATAGTGTTCCATCCAGATTTACATTCAAAAATGCATTTTTAAATTCACTATTAAATATCCCTATCTTATCTGTTATATTGTCTATTACAGTATTAGCCAGTAATGCTCCCGCTATTACTCCCAAAAGAATAACTATATAATATCTATACTGTTTCCAAAAATGTTTAAAAAAAATTCCAACCATAACACCCTCCCATTTATCCGGTCAGGCTATTATATGCTGGAATTTTTTCTGATATGTTTTGTTTTATTTTGTTTATATTAAATTCATTAATGTATGTTACAAATATCAGAAACGACTTGACAAATGACCTGATATTTGTAACTTATATTATGGATTACGTAAAAATTACTTCAGACAATAATATAATGCTATTTGCAACTGTTATGAATCAATTATTTAAAAGCATTTCTGAATATGCCAATATAGCTGAAACAGTTTTTGAATCTTTGATTACCCCTTCAAATATCATTTGTTTAATCTCATCAAGAGTATATATTTCAACATTAATATTTTCTTCCTCATCAAGATTCTGGCTTGTTTTAACAAGCTTATCGGCAACATATATATCTATGATTTCATTGCAGAATGCTACTGCTGTATATACTGATATCAGTTTTTTCACATTTTTTTGTTCTGCCCTGTAACCTGTTTCCTCTTCAAGTTCCCTGATTGCAGCTGCTTCTGTTGGTTCATCTTGTTCTAGTCCACCTGCTGGTATTTCAAGTGTTTCTTCATCCGGCGAATTCCTGAACTGACGCACCAGGATAATCCTGCCATCATCAAGAACCGGAACCATAGCTGCTGCACCCTTATGTTCTATATGATCCCAATATACAACTTTTCCATCCGGCGTAATCATGGTATCCTTATAAAACTCAAGAATAGAACCTTTATATGCTAACTTTCTGTTAGTTCTTTTGATATGTTCCATACCAATCCTCATTTCTGTGTAATTTCGTACACAACAAGCTTGTGTCAGATGTTAAGCACTATAACAGCTTACAGTTACTTTATATTGGTACACTTATCAAAGCAGGCATCAGTAGCCTTTATAAGTGCACTTCTGAAATTATGCTCCTCTAATGCTGCTACTCCTGCTATTGTTGTTCCACCTGGAGAACATACCTTATCCTTAAGTACACACGGATGTTCACCAGTTTCAAGTACCATCTTTGCAGAACCTAGTACAGTCTGGGCAACCAGCTTGTATGCATCATCTCTTTTAATTCCATACTTTACTGCACTATCGGCAAGTGCCTCTATAAACATATATACATATGCAGGAGAACTTCCACTTGCACATACTATGGCATTCATCTGATTTTCTGAAACATATACAACTTTTCCAAATGAGTTAAAGAAACTGTCTATAACTTCTCTCTCCTCAAAAGAAAAATCTTCCTTATCATATGACACCCCTGTCATACCTTCACCAACTAGTGCAGGTGTATTAGGCATAGCACGAACAACTCTTGCATTAATGCCAAGCTGATTTTTTATATCATCTATTCCAATTCCTGGTGCTATCGATATAACAACACTGTCATCACGAATAACATTATTTATATTCTTTAATACAACATTATATACCTGTGGTTTTACTGCAAGTACAACATACTGTGCATTATTAGCACACTCAGCATTGCTCTCTGCATACTTCACTCCGGTTTCCTGACTTATTCTTTTGCATTTTTCAAGGTCAGGACATGTAAATATAATATCAGATGGTGTATATACCGAAAGAAGACCTTTCAACATTGCATACCCCATATTACCCATACCAATAAAACCAAATTTAGCCATAACAACCCTCATTTCCGCGCACATCTGCTACGCATACAGATAATCTATTATTTATTTTCAAGAAGTTTATCAACGCTTACAAGCTTTACACAAAGAACAAATAATTCAGCTGCTTCTGACATTTCCTCTGGAGTAGGGAATGATGGAGCAATTCTTATATTGCTGTCTTTAGGATCCTTGCCATATGGGAATGTCGCACCTGCATTAGTAAGAACAACACCTGCTTCCTTGCACTTTGCAACTATAGCCTTAGCACATCCTGATAGTGCATCAAATGAAATGAAATATCCACCTCTTGGCTCAGACCATGTACCTATACCAAGACCTGCAAGTTCTTCATCAAGAACTTTTAATGTAGCTTCAAACTTTGGTCTTAAGAAATCAGCATGCTTCTTCATATGGGCTTTAAGTCCATCAAGATTCTTAAAGTATCTTACATGTCTTAACTGATTAATCTTATCATATCCTATTGTCTGAATCGTAAGATGCTTCTTAATATCAGCAAGATTAGCTGCTGATGCAGCCAGTGCTGCAACACCTGATCCAGGGAATGTAACCTTTGATGTAGAAGCAAATTCATATACCATATCAGGATTACCTGCTTTTTCACATTCTGATATGATATCAAGAATCTCGTCCTGTTTATCATCGTATAAATGATGAATAACATATGCATTATCCCAGAATATTCTGAAATCTTTAGCTGCAGGCTTTAATGATGCCATTCTCTTTACTGTTTCATCAGAATAAGTGTAACCTTGTGGGTTAGAATACTTAGGAACACACCATATACCCTTTATTGAATCATCTTCGCTTACAAGCTTTTCAATCATATCCATATCTGGACCATTTTCTGTCATAGGCACATTAATCATTTCAATGCCAAAGCTTTCTGTTATGGCAAAATGTCTGTCATAACCAGGCACCGGACAGAGCCACTTAACCTTATCAAGCTTGCACCATGGTGTACTGCCTAAAACTCCATGTGCATATGATCTTGAAACCTGGTCATACATAATATTAAGACTAGCATTTCCATATATAATAATGTGTTCTGGTGTTGTTCCCATCATATCAGCCATAAGCTTCTTAGCTTCTGGAAGTCCATCAAGAACACCATAATTTCTGCAATCCGTTCCATCTTCTGCCTTAAGGTCTGAAGAACTGTTAATAACATCAAGCATATCCATTGTTACATTAAGCTGGCTAGGCGATGGCTTACCTCTTGACATATTAAGATTAAGTCCCTTTGCCTTAGCTTCCTTGTATCTTTCATCAAGTTCAGCCTTTAACTGTAATAACTGTTCTTTGCTCATTTCACTGTACTGCATATCATTATCCTCCATTCGTTTTCAAAGGTCTTTAATACTATACTATGAACTTATAAAATAGGCAAGTCTTTTTACAATAATCGTATAT
>JBNMGS010000079.1:0-7211 GCA_050872365.1 Lachnospira sp. | reverse complement strand
ATCTTAAGTCTGTCTCCTGGAACAACCTTTCTTTTAAACCTTGCATTATTAACTGCTCCAAAATAAGCTGTCTTTCCTTTATTTTCTTCAAGTGAAAGTATAGCTACAGCTCCCACCTGTGCACATGCTTCTATCTGCAATACTCCCGGCATAACCGGCTCTGCTGGAAAATGTCCGGCAAAATATGGCTCATCATATGTTATACACTTGTATCCTGTCGCCCTGATTCCCGGTTCCAGTTCTTCTATTACATCCACTAATAAAAATGGATGTCTGTGAGGAATAATATCCATTATTTCCTTTGTTGTAAGCATATATAAGTAACTCCTTTATGACTTTAATATATTTATGTTGTTTACATATCTATACAGGATTTATTACAAACATTGGCTGTCCATATTCAACCATCTCTTCATTATCAACAAGAATATCCGTCACAACACCATCATAATCACTCTCAATCTCATTCATAAGTTTCATAGCCTCCACTATTCCTATGACCTGACCCTTTTTAACTTTGTCTCCTATCGAAACATAGGCTTTGTCATCTGGTGATGCAGCACTATAAAACACGCCTACAAGCGGTGAGTTAATAATCATTCCATCAGCATGCGAATTCTCCTGTACGCCATTCACATTCATATGAGTATTATTTACTTCCTTAGTCATTCCGGATACCATGTCTGATTTATTCAATTCTTCTTCTGTTATACCAGCAGACACACCTTCTATATTAACTGCATTACCACTAACTACATTGCGCTCTGCTCCAAACGAAAGCTTTGTATCACCATCTTCCATAGTAAAGCTTGTGAGTGAAGATTCTGATACAGCATTAATAAGCTTTAATACATTTTCTAATTCCATATATAATCTCCAGTTCTATCATACTTATGCATACTTTCTGACAACAAGTGTTGCATTATGTCCACCGAATCCAAGTGAGTTAGACATTGCAACATCAACTGTTTTATGAATTCCTTCCTTTTTTACATAATTCAGGTTCATTTCTTCCTCTGTATCGCATAGTCCAACATTAGGATGTATAAAACCATCCTGTATTGACTTGACACATGTTATGAATTCTACAGCACCAGCAGCACCTAAAAGATGTCCTACCATTGATTTTGTTGAACTTATAGGAACCGTATATGCACTTTTACCAAGTGCCAGCTTTATTGCCCTGGTCTCAAAAAGATCATTGTGATGTGTGCTTGTTCCGTGTGCATTTATATAGTCAATATCCTCTGCATTCACTCCAGCTTCCTTCATCGCACTTGTCATTGCGTATGCTGCACCACTTCCATCCTCTGCCGGTGACGTTATGTGATATGCATCTGACGAACAACCGTATCCCGTTACTTCAGCATATATATGTGCTCCTCTTTTTAATGCATGTTCCAGCTCTTCAAGAACTACAACTCCAGCTCCTTCCCCCATAACAAAGCCATTTCTTTCTTTATCAAATGGTATAGAAGCTCTTAGTGGATCTGTTGATGTTGACAAGGCTGTTAATGCACTGAAACCACCTATTCCTAAAGGTGTTACCGCGCTTTCTGTTCCTCCTGCAAACATAATATCAGCCTCACCATGCTGTATACTCCTGTATCCTTCTCCTATTGAGTTAGTTCCTGTTGCACACGCTGTTACAACATTAATATTTTTTCCTTTTAATCCAAGCTGTATAGATACATTCCCTGCTGCCATATTAGTAATCATAAGCGGAACAAACAAAGGATTAATTCTTGATGGTCCTTTTTCTATTAATCTTTTATAATTAGTTTCCATAGCCTCTAGGCTTCCAACACCGGAACCTATTGATACTCCAGCCCTGAATGCATCTTCACTAGTCATATCAAGTCCCGAATTCTTCATAGCCTCAGCTGCCGCAGCAACTGCATATTGACTGAATCTCTCCATACGTCTTGATGCTTTAAAATCCATATAATCCACTGGATTAAAGTCTTTAACCTCAGCTGCAAGCTTAACCTTATAATCTGTTGTGTCAAATCTTGTTATATGATCTATTCCTACGGTATTCTTTTTTACAGAATTCCAGAATTCTTCTACATTTAAACCAATGGGTGTTATAGCACCCATTCCTGTAACAACTACTCTTCTCATCAGATATTCATGCCTCCATCTACTGATATAACCTGTCCTGTTATGTACGATGCTTCGTCAGATGCAAGGAATGCGACAGCATTACTTATATCTTCTACACAACCCATTCTTGAAAGTGGAATCATGCCAAGCACAGACTGCTTCTGTTCATCAGATAAAACCTTTGTCATATCTGTATCTATATATCCAGGTGCTATGGCATTAACCGTTATTCCACGTGACGCAAGCTCCTTTGCCACAGATTTCGTGATGCCTATTACTCCTGCTTTGGAAGCACTATAGTTAACCTGACCTGCGTTTCCTGATATACCTACTACAGAAGACATATTGATTATCCTGCCACTTCTTTGCTTTAACATGTATCTTGAAGCATGTCTTATACAGTTAAATGTTCCCTTAAGATTCACATCTATAACCCTGTCAAAGTCATCCTCTTTCATACGCATAATAAGACCATCTCTTGTTATACCCGCATTATTAACAAGAACATCTATTTTTTTATACTTATCAATGATATATGTTATCATTTCAAATGTTTCTTCATATGAATCAACCTGACACTTGTATTTCTCTGCTATACCGCCGGCATCTTCAATCATTTTAACAGTTTTATCCGCTGTTTCATCATTGCCACTATAATTCACAATAACTGTTGCACCTTCATGTGCAAAACGCATGGCAATAGAAGCACCTATTCCCCTGCCAGCTCCTGTTACAAGTACAACTTTATTTTCATATCTTTTAATAATATTATTTTCGTTCATATTTTCCGCCTTTCATGAATTAACACAGCAATACCATGCTTATTTATAGCTCATAGAGCTGTCAGCATTAATAATACTTTCATAAAATGCATTGATTTATTAATCTTTTTATATATTTATGCTTTATACAGCTATTACCTATACATTCTTAGATTATTTAATATTCACTTCTGCACCCATGCTTCTGGCAATCTTTTTAACGAAACCTGACAGTGTCTTTCCAGGTCCGATTTCTACAAATGTATCATAGCCGTCTTTTATCATTTTTCTTATCGACTGCTCAAAATATACAGAACTATATACCTGCCTTGAAAGAAGTTCTTTTATATATTCTGTATCAGTATTGGCGCTTATATATTCTGCTGTACAATTAGCTATATATGGATATCTGATTTTATCAAATTTTACTTTTTTCAAATCTTCTTTTAACTTATCTTTAACACCTTTAAGAAGCGGTGAATGAAATGGGCCACTTACGTTAAGAAGAATCGTTCTTCTTGCTCCTGCTTCTTTTAACAATTCCATTGCTTCTTCTACACATTTCTTTTTTCCTGATATAACTATCTGTCCTGGACAATTATAATTAGCTACTGATACTGTATCCGGATAATTCATATCCGTTTTTTCAACATCCAGTGTTTTTTCCTGTAATAATTTAAAGTTAACGCTATGCTTTTTATTATAATTATCAATAACATCATCAACCACATCATAATTCAGGCCTATTATAGCTGCCATTGCACCAACACCAGCCGGTACTTCCTGTTCCATATATATGCCTCTGTTTCTTACAAGCTGTACACCGTCTTCATATGATAATGCCATACTAGCTGTTAACGCACTATACTCTCCTAATGACAAACCTATAGCCGCATCATATGTAAATCCCTGTTCAATCATATTTTTCAACTGTGCTATCTCAGTTACATACAATGCTATCTGTGTGTATTCAGTTTTATTCAATAGTTCATTTTCTTCAAACACAAGCTGTTTTATATCTATTCCGGTTAATTCACTGGCTATTCTAAAACAATCCCTTGATGTCTGACAGTTATCATAACTTTCCTTTCCCATTCCAGTGTACTGGCTTCCCTGTCCTGGAAACATTACCACAGTTTTAGCTTTGCTCATTTCATTCCTCCTGCATAACAAGTCCTGGCTTTTACACAATTCCATCCTGCCCTGCAGCCACTTTCTTTGACTTTACACATAATAAAATTAAAATAATACTTTTCTGGAATTGTATACCTGCTGTGCTTCATCCATAAGTTCTTTTATGATTTCTTCGCAACTCTGTTCTTTTTTTACAAGACCCGCTATCTGTCCTGCCATGACCGTACCCATCTTAACATCACCATCTACGACAGCCTTTCTAAGAGCGCCAAGTGTAAGTCTTTCCAGCTTTTCAAAACCTACACCTTCTTTTTCCATATCAAGATATTCCCTTGTCATGGTATTTCTTAAAGAACGTACCGGATGGCCTGTGCTTCTGCCGGTAACAACTGAATCTATATCTTTGGCTGCTATAATTCTATCCTTCTAGTTTTTATGTACATTAGATTCCTTTGCTACAACAACTCTTGTTCCCATCTGGACTGCCTCAGCACCAAGCATAAATGCAGCACATACACCTCTTCCATCACCTATGCCGCCGGCTGCTATAACAGGGATATTAACAGCATCAACAACCTGCGGTACAAGTGTCATGGTTGTTTCTTCTCCTATGTGTCCGCCAGATTCCATGCCTTCTGCCACTATTGCATCTGCACCGGCCCTTTCCATCATTCTTGCAAGTGCAACCGATGCAACAACAGGTATAACCTTTATACCTGCTTCTTTCCAGGCTTTCATATATTTACCCGGATTACCAGCACCTGTAGTAACAGCTTCTATATGTTCATCTATAACAACCTGTGCGACTTCATCCGCATGGTCACTTAAAAGCATAATATTAACACCAACCGGCTTATCTGTTATCTGCCTTGCTATATGTATCTGTTCCCTGACCCAGTCTGCCGGTGCATTCGCTGCACCTATGAATCCCAGACCTCCGGCTTTACTTACATGTGCTGCAAGATTAGCATCTGCAACCCATGCCATACCACCCTGTATGATTGGATATTCTATATTAAGAAGTTCAGTAATACGAGTTTTCATAACCTGTTTCCTTCCTGTCTGTTTAACACTTTTCAACTGCTGATATATTTTCAGGCAGTATTCTTTTCTACTAATTATCTACTAATTAATTTCTGCTAAATATTTTTAACTAATTAATTTCTACTGATTAGCCTCAATGTAGTTAACAACATCCTGCACAGTAAGAATATTTTCAAGGTCCTCCGATGGAATAGTCACTGAACATTCATCTTCAAGTGACATCACAAGCTCGAAAAGATCAAGTGAATCAGCCTTAAGATCTTCCTTAAAATTAGACTCCGGCTTAATAACTGCCTCATCGATTCCCAACTGTTCTGCTACTAATTCTTTTACTTTCTCAAACATAATATTAATCTCCTTTAATTTTAATTCTTCACTATTATTCTGATATAAATATAAAAGTAATTATTATACTTACATCATTTTTATATGTTAAAATGCCTTTTAGCGATAAATTAAGCATCATTAACCTTATTTTATTTATCCTAGTTTCTTTTAACTTTATTTAATAAAGTTCTATCTCTTTTACATGTCACCATTCAAGTAAAATACTTCCCCAGCTTAAACCAGCCCCAAATCCTGCAAGAACGATTTTTTCTCCTTTACCCAACTCACCTTTTCTGTTTAATTCATCAAGCAATATAGGTATACTTGCTGATGATGTATTTCCATACCCGGATAAATTAACAGGAAACTTGTCCATATTGCTTCCAAGCCTTTTTGCCACACTCTCAATAATCCGTATATTAGCCTGATGAAGTATGAATTTGCTTATATCATCTATCGTAAAATTATTTCTTGCAAGCAATGTTTCTATAGTCTGCGGAACCTTTTTGACTGCAAATCTGAACACTGCCTGACCATCCATATGAATAAACATATCATTACATAATGTCTTCTTATACTCGCTGTCGGTTTTAACACTATCATTAAAACAACCACTAACACTATTATTAAATCTATTATTGAAACTATTATTGAAACTTCTCTTACCGCCTGTCAGAGCACATGCACCATTGCCATCATTATTGATATCACTGTCAATAATTCCTCTTTCAGAATCACCAGACATATAATCTTTCTCCACCTTCAACACGACAGCACCGGCTCCGTCACCAAACAATACACATGTGTTTCTGTCTTTCCAGTTCATTATTGCTGACATCTTTTCAGAACCAATAACAAGTGCATATTCATATGAACCCGTCTTTAACATAGAATCAGCTATATCAAGTGCTACTATGAATCCAGAACATGCGGCACTTATATCAAAACATACAGCACCAGCAGCTCCCAGCTTTTCCTGGACAAGCGATGACTGATTCGGAAAACTATAATCAGGTGTTGATGTAGCTGTAATTATTAAACCTACCTGTGAGCCTTTAATACCCGCATTATCTATAGCATTTTTTGCTGCTGTGAATGCCATATCTGCATTATCCATGTGCTCTGCTATATGTCTGTTACATATTCCAGTTCTTGTTCTTATCCACTCATCACTTGTTTCAACCATCTGTGAAAGAGCATCATTAGTCAATATGTCAGGAGGTATAAAGCTACCTGTTCCTATGATTCTTGTCTTCATATCATCAAATCATCCTTATTGTTTTGATTATCTTACTGTTTGATTATCTTACTTTGATTATCAAACAGTATTTTTATACTACAAGTTGAATCTATTGTCAAGAATTATTTTGATTTTCAAAGTTAATGTGTGAAATTAATGTTTAAAAATTATATATGATACCAGGTGAAAAGGTCATTCACCCACATGAGCTTGCTCATATGCGGGTGAATGACCTTTTCACCTAAACATTATTACATATAACTATTGTGTTATTTATACATATTCACACTTGCCTCTCTGACCTTTAATTTAACTTCTTTATCCGGTGTAAGGGATTCACAGATTTTCTGTATAGCTTTTTTATATGACACTTTATCAAGATTCATGTTGCTCTCATCTGTAAGAAATCCCCATGTTTTCTCAGGAAATGTAACAAAACATTCTGCAAGCAGCCAGCCTGCAGCCATCTGGGTATAATAGCCATTAGATGAAAAATCTCTGTTAACGAGATTAAATATATCATCCAGATATAATCCGTCTGATTCGTTGTTATTCTGCTTATCTTTTTTCTGATTGTCATTTTTATCTCGATATACTAT
>JBNMGS010000078.1:0-7241 GCA_050872365.1 Lachnospira sp. | reverse complement strand
CTGTTATCTCATCGCCATAAGAGAATTCATAATCCAGCGTCCTTCCAAAATAAAAATCCTTTGTCTTATATGTTGCTGCCGTACACATATTTTGTCTCCTTTCAAGTCTGTAATAACTCTTATTTTTCATTTATAGCATCTATATATACTTTGTGTAGTTATCCTCCGTCATATGTATTTTTATATTATAGAATAATTAACAGACCACTGCTATAAAATTATTATAAAATAACCTGACAAAAACGTGGAGGCAGATACATCCACACCTGTATCTGCCTCTATATTTATTTTACGGATCCAACATCCGGGAACTAAAGTATTATCTCAAAGCCATTCTGCCATTTTGAATTTGCCGAAACAGTGATGCCGAGATCCTTTGCCATCTCTCTGACAAGATATAATCCCATTCCAGTGGCATGTTTTCTGTTTTCACCGGAATTTCCGGTCACACCTTTCTCGAATATATACGGCATGTCACAGCTTTTCACCCCTATGCCGTTGTCGTTCACTGCAAGTATCTTCTTATCGCCCACAGTCCAGTAGTCAAATGATATCTCCGGCTGTTCCTTTGTATATTTCATGGAATTGCTGATCACCTGGCCAAGTATGAACTGCAATCCTCTCCTGTCGCTATACACCACACCGTTTTCAAGACATTTTCTTATCCTTATGCCTTTTTTTCTCATAATTAATAGCTTCTCGCATATAAGTAAAAAGCTGTATCTTTAGTCCGTAATAAGTCTTTAAAAGATCAAAATCCGAACGTCCTGTCTTATAATCCACTACCTTTACATATACATTTTGGGCATCTTCACATATATCTATGCGGTCTATCTTACCCTGCATAAAAAAACTGACATCATGTGGCAGATCTTCAATCTTAGTAAGAAAACCCTTCTCAAACGTATCAGGAATAAACAATCCGTCCGCAAGCTGTTTTCCAATAGCCCATAATGTCCTGTCTGCTAAATCTTCCATTCGCTTTATAAGGAATTCGTTACGGCTTGTACTTTTTAAGATTGTATTTCCATAGCTGTCCGCAATAGCATGTATACTTTCAGACACCATGCTTCTTCTCTCTTCATCAGATAACAATACAAAGGATTTCTTATTTCTTTTTATATTCTTTGAGACATCTTCTATAACTGCATGTAGTATAGTTCCAAAATCATTCACTGCAAATGTATATTCCTCACGTTCTGAAAGTCCGAGTCCATATCTGCAGAAATATGAATACTGGCATGCCGCATATTGCTCAAAAGATGTAACACTTCCTGTAAGCTCTTTTCCGTATAAATCTAATGCTATTCCATCTGCAAGAAGCTTTGCAAAATTCTCATCATTCCACTCAAGCTCTGTCTTTGGAATCCTTATATATGAATGTTCCCTTAAAGTACTGTCATGTGAAAGCACATTCATCATAGGAAACAGCTTCTTTACCATTCTGATTATATATGATGGCAGTATTGCTTTCATATCCATGCTGTTGTATGCATAAGTAATGTATAGCCTGTTCGATGTCTTTGTCATAATAAGATACAGATAAAAACGTTGTACGAAAGCTTTCTCTCTGACTGACATTGATAATGACACATCAAGCTCTTTTAGTTTTTCCCTGTCTGTTTCTGACAATACACTTCTACTGTCGCTTTTCTTTGGAACATACCCGTCATTAACACCTACAAAAAACATTGCTTTTATATTATCAAGTCTGGTTCTTTCAATATCGCCTATTACAACACAATCTTTAGTCGGTGGTATAAGACCAATCTTTATCTCCTCAAAGCCTGATGCCATGATCCGGTTATATTCCTTTACAGATACCTTTTCCTGTCCAAGAAGCTGCACTATCTTGTCAAACAGTTCCATAATCTTTCCATATATCTGTCTGTACTCATCTGTCTGATTAACAGCAAGGTTAAGCATCTGTTCCTCACAGTTAAGACTTACAAGAAACTCATATACAGCAGTTGTCATAAGTCTTACATCACCATCTGCAGCCTTTAACTTATCATCAAGATCTGATATTGGTCCAATAACCCTTAATCTTAATTCATTAAGCATATCAAGGTCTGTACTTATCCCTCTGTTTCTGAATTTTCTGTTCCAGTCTGAATTCCACTGTTTTCTTCCCCTTATTCCAACCGCATAACAATAATTATCAAGCATATCAATTTCCGCATCCGACAAGTCTGTAAATCCGGTTCGTAAGTACCTGAATATGCTGTCATATGTATAATTCTTCTCTATGATGTCAAGTGCAGCAGTTATCATATTTACAAGACAGTTATCAGTTACATGCATTTTCTGATCAAGGAAATAAGGTATATCATTCTGTGCAAATATATTCGCCGCAAGCTTTCCATATGCTGATATATCACCTGTAACAACAGCTATCTCGTTATATCTGTATCCTGACAATCTTGTCAGCTTTAATATCTCTCCCGACACATACTGTATCTCATCTTTAGGTGTAATTCCTGCATACATAACTATATCTTTAACTTTATCCCTGTAACACCCGCCTCCTGACCTGAATATATTCTTTTCAAGGAATGCAAGCTCCTTAGATGAAGCGAATCTGTTTACAGATGAAGCAGTCTCTGATGTCAGCATTATATTTTCAATCATAATATGCTGTTCATCACATATTCTGTTAAGATGTGCAACTGTATCCTTTGTCATATAAAACAGATTCTCTATACCCTCGTTAATATTGGCATGTTCCGCCTCATCTATAGTAAGTGCCACCTTTATTTCATTGCACATATCAAGAAGTATTGACATAAGCCTGTACTGTACAGGTGTAAAACCTGTAAAACCGTCAAATGCTATAACACTTCCTTTTATCTTGTCTGACTCAGTTATTTTTCTGCAAAGAAGGTCAAGTATTTCTTCTGATGTTATATAATTATTTTTAATAAACTCCTTAAAACCACCATATATAAGTGAAATATCATCAAGCTTCATACCAAGAAGACTGTTTTTATCAACATTTTTATTAATATCAAGAAGCTTATCAACACCTATGTCGTACTGAAGCATCTCAGATATCACTGATTTCATCTCGGATACAAAACCTGTATTAGATATATTACTTCCAAAAAATCTTAGTGATTTCTTATTCTGTTCTAAAACACGTCTTACTATCAGGTTCTTTCCAGTATCATCAAGTACCGGATAATCTACTGCCCCGACCTCCTCAAACACTTTATATGCAAGTCTCTCAAAGCTTACAACATCTATGTTAAGTATGCCTTTTCTAGGGTGTAATTCAACCACTCTTTTCTGCGTTGCCATCGTATACTGTTCTGGAACAACTATAATATAATCCATACCAGGATTATCTATAGCTTCTTTTATAACTGAATTATATAAAAAAGTGGATTTTCCTGAACCAGAACCACCTAGTATGTACTGTAATGACATGTTGTAATCTCCTTCTTATTTTAATCACGTGGTGTTAGCACGAATACCTTTTTATTTCGTTTTCGGTGTCACCCGGGTCTCAACATCAAAAGTCTTTTCGTGCAAGCACGAGCGACTTTTGATTTTTCGACCCTTACATCATATTTTCAACTTATTAATCTTTATCGTTCTATATATCCTTACTCTATCATATATTCTTATAAATAACGATACTGTTCATAACCTGTATTATAAATAATATCCCTGGTTTAAAACAGTAACATAATAACATTATGTATCAGGAGGATGGGTCTTATGAGTGGCTCCACGCGTATATTAGTCATACCACTTAAGAAATTAATAATAGCAATATGCATAATTGCTGCATTTATCATAATAGCAGCTATATATATACTATCGGGAAAGCAATCAGCTAGTAATCCGGCAAGTGCATCTATAAAGCAGGACAATACAAGCGATATAAATGTCACTAAAAACGCAGATACTGTTACATATTCTCCTGGCGTATATTCATCTTCTATCATACTAAACGGAACTCCGGTAGACATACAGGTAACTGTTGACTCTGACAACATCAACAACATTGAACTTGTTAACCTGTCAGATTCTGTACAGACAATGTACCCTATGCTCAACAATTCATTTGATGAAATTAAAAATGCTGTAATCGCAAATGGCACGGCTGATAATATCACATACAATTCTTCCAATAAATACACAGCCAGTCTGCTTCTTACTGCTATACAAAGTGCACTTGATAAAGCTGCCTGCAACTAATAAAAGCGTATGTATTATGCTTATATGTGCAATAATACATACGCTTTTATTATTCTATAACAGTATCAGCACATTTCAATATTATAATACTCTCCATTTTCCTCATATTTTCATATATCGGGTTTGTATCAAGTACACACAGGCACATATCCCATATTCAAAAATATGTTTTTCACACTACTATCTTATTATAACATGCACTTATATAATATACTGTTTTCACTTTGGCTATATTTATTCAAAATCAGATATGTCATCACCGTTGCTTACATTAATAAAGCCTGCATAACCTCTTTCCTGAAGCTTTGATAAGAACTTACCCATCTTCTTTGGCTTTACATATAATGAGCATATCTTACCTTCTGCCCTGTACTTTTCAGCTATTCTGTATGCATTGGCAAGGTCTCCGTCATCATACATAACCGCTATCTTGTTACCCTTGTTTGGAAGATCTATACCGTGTTCCATAAGGATAGAGAATATACGCTCGAAACCTATAGAGAAGCCAACTGCACTTACCTGCTGTCCTAAGAACTTGCCTATAAGATTGTCATATCTTCCACCGCCGGCTATAGCACCCTTAAAGTCAATACTCTCAACTTCAAATACTGTGCCTGTGTAATAGCCCTGTCCTCTTACTAAAGAAAGGTCAAATACAACATCAAACTCTCCATTACAAAGTGCGTTAACAGAATTCATAATATACTCAAGACTTTCAGCAGGAGCCTTGTCAACAAGAATATTCTTTACTGACTCAAGTGTAATCTCTTGTGGGTTATCTACACCTGATAAGAAATCTGTAAACTTATCAACAGCTTCTTTAGCAAACTCTTTTTCTTCAAGCTCTTTCCTTACACCATCAAGTCCTACTTTATCCATCTTATCGAAAGTTATACACACACTGTCAAGCTGGCTCTCTTCAAATCCACAATCCATAAGAAATGCACGAAGTAATCTTCTGTCGTTAACCTTAACTTTGAAATTCTTCATACCAATAGCTTTAAGAGCCCTTGTTGTTGTAAGAATAAGCTCAACCTCTGAGTCTCTTGAATCTGAACCGATAATATCTATATCACACTGTACAAACTCACGAAGTCTGCCCTTCTGAGGACGTTCCGCTCTGTATACTCTATCCATCTGTATACATTTCATAGGAAGTGTAAGTTTATCCTTATTATTGGCAAAGTATCTGCTAAGAGGAAGTGTAAGGTCATATCTTAAGCCCATGTCTGCAAGTACATTTTCATTTTCAGATGTAACACCGCTTGCAAGTGCCTTATCAAGCTTATCTCCTCTTTTCATAATCTTAAATATAAGATTAAGATTCTCTCCGCCATCACTCTTATCAAGATTCTCTATATCTTCTATAACAGGTGTTGTTATATGTTCAAAACCATTAGCCACATATACTTTTAATATCTCATTCTGAAGATAATCTCTTATCTCAACTTCATTTGGAAGATAATCATTCGTACCTTTTACTGATGTAATCTTCATATAGTTGTTACCTCCATTTAACTCTCTATGCTTCGTCTATAGAACGTCCTATATCATGGCGCATATATTTATTGGCAAAATCTACCCATTCTGTTGCCTTATATGCATTGGCACGTGCTTCCTTTAAGTTATCTCCAAGTGCTGTAACCCCAAGAACTCGTCCTCCGTTAGTTACAACCTTGCCTTCTTCATTAAACTTAGTGCCGGCATGGAATAAGAAATATCCATCATTATCCTTGAAATTCTCCATACCTGTTATCTCGAATCCCTTCTTATATTCAAGAGGATATCCATCAGATGCAAGTACTACACATACACATGCATTGTCAGCAAACTTAAGATCTATCTTATCAAGTGTACCATCTATACATGCCTCAAACACATCTATAATATCGTTTTCCATTCTTGGAAGTACTACCTGTGCCTCAGGATCGCCAAATCTTGCGTTGTATTCAAGAACCTTAGGTCCATCAGGGGTTAGCATAAGTCCAAAGAATATAACACCCTTAAAAGGTCTTCCTTCTGCCTTCATGGCATCTACAGTTGCCTGGTATATATGAGCCTTACAGAATTCATCAACTTCTTTAGTATAGAATGGTGAAGGTGAGAAGTTACCCATACCGCCTGTATTAAGTCCCTGGTCGCCATCCTTTGCTCTCTTGTGGTCCTGAGCAGATGACATAATCTTTATAGTATTACCGTCCACGAAAGAAAGTACAGATACTTCACGTCCTGTCATAAATTCCTCGATAACGATAGTATTACCTGCTGAACCAAACTTCTTATCAAGCATAAGCTCGTCTACTCCTGCAAGTGCTGTTTCCTTATCGTCACATATAAGAACACCCTTTCCAAGCGCAAGTCCATCTGCCTTAAGAACAATAGGATACTTGGCTGTTTCAAGATACTTCTTTGCTTCTTCTGCTGATGTAAATGTTTCATATGCAGCTGTTGGAATATTATACTTTTTCATAAGGTCCTTGGAAAATGCCTTTGAACCTTCAAGTATAGCTGCATTCTTTCTTGGTCCGAATACTCTTAAGCCTTCTGCCTCAAACACGTCTACTATACCACCTACAAGTGGGTCATCCATGCCGACAACTGTTAAGTCAATAGCATTATCCTTAGCAAATGCAACGAGCTTATCAAACTCCATAGCCTTTATATCAACACATTCAGCTACTTCTGCGATACCTGCATTACCAGGTGCACAATATATCTTATCAACCTTAGGACTCTGGCTTATCTTCCAGCATATTGCATGTTCACGTCCACCGCTTCCTACAACTAAAACCTTCATTATGTTATTCCTCCAGTTTTCGTACTCGTTATACTTAATTGCCAGTATTATCAATGCTAATGCTGACAAGCTTTTAATATGATGTAATGGCAGAATTCAAATAATTGTTTGTACAATAAGGCTTCTTACCCTTACACCCTGTTATATTTATTAAAGAAATGTATTACTTCACATGCTCATTCGCAATCTTATTGATGGCGGCAGGGAGTAACTTCCATTCTGCCTGTTCCATAACTCT
>JBNMGS010000077.1:0-7256 GCA_050872365.1 Lachnospira sp. | reverse complement strand
TATAAAAAGAGAGCTCATAATGGCAGCAGACAGGGTGGATAATCTGTCAGTTGACAGGCGAATATTAAAAACACCCGACAATAAGCTGTCAAACAGGGCATACAGGAACATGGAAGCTTATGAGGACGATTTTCCAGAAGCAATAGTAAAGATGCGCAAGGCTGAAGATGAGAAAAGTGCTATTGCAAGGGATATAAGAATGGTTAAGGCGGAGCGTTCAATGTGCAGAATGGAGGCTAAAGACCTTGTAAAAAAACAGCTCAGAATTAAAAAGTATGCGCAGATTATATTTGCAATTCTTATATGTGTATTTGTGGTGTTTATGGCAGCCATGGCTATGTCAGGCAATATGGATAATGTAAGTGCATTTATAACGATAGCTTTTTTAGCTGGTATTATGGCACTTGGATTATTTGCATATCTTAAAACGATAGAAAGAAAAGTATATGTAACAGAAATAAAGTTAAATAAGGCAACCACACTTCTTAACAGCATAAAGATAAAGTATGTCAATGCAGCGAATGTGCTCGATTACCAGTGCAACAAGTATTATATAAAAAATGCGCATGAGCTTGAACAGAAGTATCAGGCATATATTGAGATGAAAGAGGAGCAGAAAAAAATCCTTGAGGTCACTAACAATCTGACTAATGCAGAAACTGACCTTATGCATATACTGGGAAGACTTGGTGTTATAGACACACATATATGGATAGCACAGGTAAAGGCTATTCTTAACCCCAAGGAAATGGTTGAGGTAAGACATAATCTGTCCATAAGACGACAGAAGTTAAGAAGCCAGATAGAATACAATGAGAACAGAATAGAAGACGCAAAGAATAATATAAAAAATATAACAAAGAAAAATCCGGAATATGCAAAGGAAGCCTTACAAATTCTTGATATGTATGATAAAAGATAGCAAAAGCCAGTAAAAGAAAGCTTTTACGGAATATCAGACAAGGCGGGATATAAGGCACAAAATAGTACTTGCTAAAACTATAAGTTGTGTTACAATTAAGAGTGGTTTTTTGTAAAAAAGAGATTAAGATTCCTAATTAAGAAATATTACGCACATTTGTAGTGCAGTGCAAGAATGGAGGATAAGATGAAAGAGAAACTTGATGCAATCAAAGAAAATGCTTTATCCCAGATTAAAGCAACAGATTCTCTTGAAAAGTTAAATGATATCAGAGTAGCTTTTCTTGGAAAGAAAGGTGAACTCACAGAAGTCTTAAAGAGCATGAAAGAAGTAGCTCCAGAAGACAGACCTAAGGTTGGTCAGATTGTTAACGAAACAAGACAGGCAATCGAGGAAGTATTAGATGCTGCTAAGAAGGATCTTGCTACTAAAAAGAGAGAACTTCAGATGAAAGCAGAGGTTATTGATGTTACACTTCCAGCTAAGAAGGCTGAATTAGGACATAAGCATCCTAACACTCTTGCACGTGAAGAAATAGAAAAGATATTCATTGGTATGGGATATGAAGTAGTAGAAGGACCAGAAGTTGAATACGATCATTATAATTTTGAATTACTTAATATACCAGCTAATCATCCGGCAAAGGATGAACAGGATACATTCTATATTAATGATAAAATAGTGCTTAGAACACAGACATCACCAGTTCAGGCAAGAGTTATGGAAAAAGGAAAGCTTCCTATCAGAATGATATCACCTGGACGTGTATACAGAGCAGATGAGGTTGATGCAACACATTCACCTTGCTTCCATCAGGTTGAAGGTCTTGTTATAGATGAAAATATAACATTTGCTGATCTTAAGGGAACACTTGCAGAATTCGCAAGAGAGCTTTTTGGTCCTGATACTAAGGTTAAGTTCAGACCACATCACTTCCCATTCACAGAGCCAAGTGCTGAGATGGATGTAAGCTGCTTTAAGTGTGGTGGCAAGGGTTGCCGTTTCTGCAAAGGCGAAGGATGGATAGAGATTCTAGGCTGTGGTATGGTTCATCCACATGTATTCGAGATGTGTGGAATCGATACAGACAAGTATACAGGATTCGCATTCGGTGTAGGTCTTGAAAGAGTTGCACTTCTTAAGTACGAAATCGATGATATGAGATTATTATATGAAAACGACACAAGATTTTTAAAGCAGTTTTAATTAATATTATTTAAAGTGTTAATGTTAAATACGAAGAAATAAGTGTAATGTTATATATTGAAATATGTATGAAATCATAGATGATATACCATTAAATAATGACATCATACATATGCATAAAGTAAATGAGCCCTGTGCAGTCAGATAAGGAGAGTGTGATTGCTTTGTTGATGGGCGGGAATGGAGATTAGTATGGATACATCTATTAAATGGATAAAGGACCTTGTTCCAGGTTTAGAGTGTACAGATCAGGAATTCAGAGATGCTATGACTTTGTCAGGCACTAAGGTAGAATGTTTTAACAGACTTGATAAGAATCTGGAAAAGATAGTAGTCGGTCAGATTCTTTCAGTAGAGAGACATCCTGATGCAGACAAGCTTGTAGTATGCCAGGTTAATGTTGGAGATGAGACAGTTCAGATAGTAACAGGGGCACCTAATATTGTTCCGGGAACAAGTGGACAGAAAGTACCAGTAGTTCTTGATGGAGGACGTGTTGCAGGGGGGCATGATGGAAGTTCACTTCCAGAGGACGGAATTAAGATTAAAAAGGGTAAGTTAAGAGGCGTAGAATCCTGCGGCATGATGTGTTCTATAGAGGAACTTGGTTCTTCAAGAGAATTTTATCCTGATGCAGCTGAGAATGGTATATATATATTTGGTGATGATGCTGTTGTTGGTTCAAGTGCTGTGGAGTATCTTGGACTTGATGATACAGTGTTTGAATACGAGATAACTAACAATCGTGTAGACTGTTACAGCATATTAGGTATCGCAAGAGAAGCAGCAGCTACATTCAGAAAGCCATTTACACCACCAGAAGTACACGTAGTTGGTAATGATGAGAATGTTAATGATTATATAAAGGTTGATGTACAGGCAGCAGATCTCTGCAAGAGATATACAGCAAGAGTTGTTAAGAATATAAAGCTTGCACCATCACCAAAGTGGATGCAGCACAGGCTTATGACAGCAGGTATCAGACCTATCAATAACATAGTAGATATCACTAACTATGTTATGACAGAATATGGTCAGCCTATGCATGCTTATGATTATGATACTATTGCCGGTAAGAAGATAATAGTAAGAAAGGCATCAGAGGGTGAAAAGTTCGTAACACTTGATGGTCAGGAAAGAACACTTGATTCAGAAGCTCTTCTTATATGTGATGGAGATAAGGCAGTTGGTTTAGCTGGTATCATGGGTGGAGAAAATTCTATGATAACAGATGATGTTAAGACAATGCTTTTCGAGGCTGCTACATTTGATGGTACTAATATAAGAAAGTCTTCTAAGAAGATAGGTTTAAGAACAGATGCTGCAGGAAAGTTTGAAAAGGGACTTGATCCTGAACTTGCACTTGAGGCTATGAACAGGGCGTGTGACCTTATAGAAGAACTTGGTGCAGGTGAAGTAGTAGGCGGGGTAGTTGATGTATATCCTAATCCGGTAGTTAAGAAGAGAATAGCCTTCGAGCCGGCTAAGTACAATGCACTTCTTGGAACAGATGTTTCTAAGGAAGATATGCTTTCTTACTTCAAGAGACTTGAAGTTGAATATGATGAAAAAACTAATGAGCTTATAATACCTACATTCAGACAGGATCTTAACAGAGATGCAGATATTGCCGAGGAAGTAGCAAGATTCTTTGGATATGACAATATCCCAACAACTCTTCCTAAGGGTTCAACAACTATGGGTAAGATTACATTTGAAAGAAGCATCGAAGACGTAGCAGGTGAAGTAGCACAGTTTACAGGCTTCTCACAGGCTATGACATATTCATTCGAGAGTCCTAAGGTGTTTGATAAGCTTAAGCTTCCAGAAGATTCTGAGTATAGAAAGACGGTTGTAATATCTAACCCACTTGGTGAAGATTTCTCTATCATGAGAACGCTTCCGGTTAATGGTATGCTTACATCACTTTCAACTAACTTTAACAGACGTAACAAGAATGTTAAGTTATATGAGTTGGCTAAGGTGTACATAGCTTCCGACGATAAAGATACACTTCCAGATGAAAGAGTAATGTTTACGCTTGGTGCATTTGGTGAAGTTGATTTCTTCTCTATGAAGGGTGTTGTAGAGGAATTCCTTGAAAGAATTGGTATGAATAATAAGCCGGAATATGATCCGGCAGCAGGAATTACTTTCCTTCATCCGGGACGTCAGGCTAATATCATATATGATGATACTAAGATTGGATATATTGGTGAGTTACATCCAGATGTAGCAGATAATTATGCTTTAGGTGAGAGAACATATCTTGTTGTTATTGATCTTGCAACAGTAACAGGCATGGCAAGCTTTGACAGAAAGTTTAAGGGTATTGCCAAGTTCCCTGCAGTAACAAGAGATATCAGTATGGTTATGCCTAAGTCTGTACTAGTAGGAAACATAGAAAAGATTATCGAAAAGCGTGCTGGAAAGATACTTGAAAGCTATAAGTTATTCGATATATATGAAGGTGCACAGATTAAAGATGGTTATAAGTCTGTAGCATATTCAATTTCATTCAGAGCAAAGGACAGAACACTTGAGGATAAAGATATCACTCCTGTTATGGAGAAGATATACAAAGACCTAAGCGATGCCGGAATCGAACTTCGTATGTAATGTAATGAGCCAAAAGAAAAAGGAAGCGGCTGCGAAGCAGACATTTACTTTTTCTTGGCCATTAACGAACGAATAGTCCTGCGAAGCAGGACGAAAGAGCGCGGGAGCGCGGATTCGTGAGTATAGCTGAGCCAAAAGAAAAAGGAAGTTCAAAAATTAGAGGAATATTATGGATTTACATGATTTTTATTATGATCTGCCAGAGGAACTGATAGCACAGGATCCTCTTTCAGATCGTTCAAGTTCAAGACTTATGGTACTTGATAAGAATACAGGAGAGATTGAGCATAGGATATTCAGGGATATAACAGAATATCTTAAACCAGGAGACTGCCTTGTAATCAATGATACCAAGGTTATACCAGCCAGACTTATCGGTGAAAAAGAAGGAACAGGTGCTGCCATAGAGGTACTTTTACTTAAAAGACTTGAAGACAGACAGGATACATGGGAAGTACTTGTTAAACCCGGCAAGAAGTGCAAGATAGGTGCTAAGGTAATATTTGGTGACGGAAAGCTTAAAGGCGAGATTATTGATATAGTAGAAGAGGGAAACAGGATTATAAAGTTCACATATGATGGTATATTTGAAGAGATACTTGATGAACTTGGTCAGATGCCACTTCCACCATATATAACACATAAGCTTCAGGATAAGAACAGATATCAGACAGTATATGCAAAGCATGAGGGTTCAGCAGCTGCACCTACAGCTGGTCTTCATTTTACTAAGGAATTGCTTAAGAAGATAGAAGATATGGGAGTTAAGATTGCAAGAGTTACACTTCATGTAGGACTTGGTACATTCAGACCGGTTAAAGAAGAGAATATACTTGATCATCATATGCATTCAGAATTCTATCAGGTTGATAAGGAAGCAGCTGATATTATAAATGAGACAAAGGCTAATGGAGGAAGAGTTATAGCGGTAGGAACTACAAGTACAAGAACTCTGGAATCAGTAGCCGATGAGAACGGGCATATACCAGTTAAAAGCGGATGGACAGAGATATTTATATATCCGGGCTATAAGTTCAAGGCTATAGATTGTCTTATAACTAACTTCCATCTTCCAGAATCAACACTTGTTATGCTGGTATCCGCACTTGCTGGCAGGGAGAATGTTCTTCATGCATACCAAGTAGCTGTGGAAGAAAAATACAGATTCTTTAGTTTTGGTGATGCTATGTTCATAAAATAAAATAAGGATTGTGTGAATTGCATAGCGATGCAGCAATCCTGATACATAACATAAAATAAATTATATGAAACATTAATATGAAAAATATATATTAAAAAAATATTAAATTAACAGTATAACTTTGACATACAATCAATGATATGGTAGTATGTCAAAGTTATTGGTATTATAAAGGCTTAGTGTCTTTAGATTATATTTATATTGTGATGCTAACGTTAGATTAGAGTTTCAGATATGATTATAATATTTTGCTTATATGTAAATAATGATATAAGGTCAAAAGATGATATTTTGACTGTTACATCTAAATAATATGAGTAGCACAGATGATCGCGGCTGCAGGTGTCGAAAGACCGCAGGTGAGGAAAGTCCGGGCTTCGCAGGGCAGGATGCCGGATAACGTCCGGTGGAGGTGACTCCAAGGCTAGTGCAACAGAAATATACCGCCAGATATGCTGGTAATTTACCGGTGTATATACATTAGCAGCTATGTTGCTAATGTTATAAACTTAACACCTTAGTGTTAAGTTTATTGGTAAGGGTGGAAAGGCAGCGTAAGAGACTACCGCAGCACTGGTAACAGTGCTGGCTATGTAAACCCCATCCGAAGCAAGACCAAACATAAAGCGATACGGCTGCCCGTCGTGCTTTTAGGTAGGTCGCTTGAGCTTGCTGGTAACAGTAAGACTAGATAGATGATCGTCATCAGCCTGTTAATGGCTGAACATAACCCGGCTTATAGTGCTGCTCATATATATTAGTTTTATGTCAGTTAAAAGAAATATTAAGACCAATAATCAGAAAGATATGTACATTGTGTATATATAGCAGAAACGGAGAATGATATGAATTCGAGAAGTAAGAGGAAAAAGAAACGAATTTTAAAGATTGTAAGAAACATAGCTATAGTACTTATACCGGTCATTATAATTGCATTGCTGGCATTTCGTTATGCTACTGATGCAAAAGGTCTGCTTGCAGAAGTAAATGTGCTTAAAACAGAACTTAATAATATCGTGGAGTATGTTAAGGAAAAAGATGTAGCAAGTGCGCAAAATGAAACAGCAAAGTTTGATGAATCATTATCTAGAATGAATAAAACTTTATCAACAAAGAGATGGAAGACATTGTCACGTATGCCATTTGTGGGAAAATATGTTGACTCTGCTAACATACTTGTAACTGCGGCTAAGGATGCATCAAGAGATATGTTAAAACCGGCTTTTAATGTGATGGAGGAATATCCTTTATCAGAGCTTAAGACAGGTGATGGATTCAGCGTAAGCACTATCAATGCTTATCTTGACC
>JBNMGS010000076.1:0-7296 GCA_050872365.1 Lachnospira sp. | reverse complement strand
GTGTGAGAATCTAAAGACAGAGGATGCAGCCGGTGCTGCGGGCTCTAACATAAGTATTAATGGTGATTCTGATACATATGTAAAAGATGACCTGGAATTAAATGGTAATAACAGTAATGTAAGCATATCGGGTAATTATTATGGTTATGGCTACGTAAGTGTAAATGGTACAGAAAGGCTTAATCCAAGTAGTGCCATAATTATAAACAGCAAAAACTCAAGTCTTGACTTTACTAATCTTAAGTCACTTCTTGTGGCAGGACGTGCTTATGTCGATTATCTTTCACTTGCAAGTAATGGTAATGGTGTTAATGTTCCAGAGGGTTATGATACAGGGGAATCAGTATCTTTCATAGGTGACCAGGAGATATATCTTGTTCCTGCTTCACTTATGGGGGGAAGCAATCCGGTTCTTTATAATGCGATGTCTTCAAGAGAAGGCGAGATTAATGCAAATCTTAAGAATAAGTTCTTTGGAAGTGAGTATCTCGAGGCAGATAAGGAAGGTAATCTTTTCGTAAAGAAGACTATAAACATAGCAGGAGACCCGGTAAGAGATTTCTACTATCTTAGATTTAAGAATGAGGATAATGCAGCTGCTTATGTAAAGGCTATTGTTGATGATAATTCGTTTGAAACTATTTACAATAATGCAGCTAATGATGATATAAAGAATACATATAAGACCCAGAGAGAAAGTATGAAGAGTCAGATGACACTTAATGCTGACAGTATGAATAGTATACTTACAGTTGGAAGTGGCGATATACATACAAAAACTACTATGTTATCTGCTTCATCATCAAGTGGCAGGATTAATCTTTCATACGTGGCATCGACAGGAGGAGAATCTAACAGTTATAACTTTAAGCGTGATTATGATAATCTTGCATCAAGGTTTAATGTGTTGTGCAAGACTTTATATGAGATAACTGATTCGGGTTATATGACTGATGCACTTGTAGGACAGATGTATCCTAATCTTAGTTCGTATTCAGAAGATATATATATCAATATGATATCTGATAGTGGATTTAAGGCTTATACACAAGGCAAGTTAGGACCTGTTAACAATAAGCTGACAGGCGGGTATGATAAATATGTATTATGCGCATTTGATAACAGCAATAGCGGAGCAGACCCACTAATCATAAGTAATGATGATGTAACACTTGCAAATAGAAGCGACATATCTTACAGTTTCCGTGATTATAACGGAGGAGTCATAGTCGCCTCTGGTGATGTGATAGTAAGAAAGGATTTTCAGGGAACTATCATAGCTGGAGGAACTATTACTATTGAGAATAATGTGACTGTAACAGGTATTTCGGATGTTACTGATATTATAAAGACAGATCCTAAGTATGCAGAGATATTCAAGGTGTGGAATCCGCTTGAGGATGGTAACAACAGTGGTTTCCTTGATGTAGAAAATATGACATATAAGGATATGATAAAGGTTGCTAATTGGAGGAAACGCGATGATTCTAGCGAGACTGCAGCATCAACTGAACCGGCAACACACTAACAGACCGGCAAGGTGCAGACTATATGAAAAACATAGACAGCAGGATTATGGACAATTAAATAGAGGCTTTACACTTGTTGAACTTCTTGTTGTAATCGCTATTATGGCAGTAGTCATAGGTGGTTCGACTATAGGTGTAGCTGTTATCAGTGCTGGAAATGTAAAGAAAGCTGGTAATTATGTGTATACAGAGCTTAACAGTCTTCGTTCGCAGACACTTACTGTTAATGCGGACTGGAGGCTTGATATAGAAAAGGAAACTGATGGTACCTACAGAATAGTTACATATAAGAATGATACTGAAACGGACAGCAAAACTATAGGAAAAGGCTATACAGTTACTGTATCTGATTATAAAGATTCGATAGGAACACCTGTTACATATACGGTTGACACTGGGAAAAAGGCATCCGTGTCATATACAAGAAGTAACGGAAGAATAGGTTCATTTACAGTAAATGGTGCTGCTTCTTCATCAGACAAGCTGGATGTTAACAATAATCTTAAGGCTGTTATAACAGTAAGCCGTGGAAGCCGCTCTTATGATGTTACGGTGTGGTATAGTACCGGTAAGATTACACTTCCATAAAGGCTTTGAATGATAATATGCAAAGGATTATAAATGTAATTATAAAAGGTTCTAAGTTAAGATATTAAGTTAGATATTTTACAGTGAAATGAAGCGTTTTAATAATAAATGAGCATCAGAATATATTTTTGACACTCACATTATTATATAGGAAAGATAAAAAAGTGATTATATAGCTAAGCAGATAATTAAAAAGGGGAGAGAAATGTCATGAATAAAGGTAATATGTCACAGTGTGATATAGATAACAATAAGCTAGTCAGGCGACAGCGTAATAATAAAGGATTTTCTCTCGTAGAGCTTCTTATTGCACTTGCGGTCGGAGGTATAGTGCTTTCAGCACTTACTGCACTTATACAGAATTCGGTACACAACTTTACAAGACAGACTGTATCTGCACAGCTGCAAAACGATGCTGATGTGGCACTTAACCAGATAGAGAATGATATAATGGAAGCAGATATGCTTGTTATGTACCACAGTGACAGTGCAACATCAGGATATGATTATTATCTTACCGAGTATTCACAGGTGGATAATTCAAGATATTGTGGTTATATATGGGATAAAGCGAGTGGAATATTGTATTATTCTAATGATTTCTATGCACTCAGTGAGAATCCACTTAATGTTTCCAATGTCAGTGTAGCATGCGAGCATGTAGAAGATTTTTCTATAAAGCTTAATAAAAGCTGTGTATCAGAGGAAGAAAAAGAGCAGCCTACGGCTTCTCCAACTGATCCGGTTAAGACAAGAAAGGTGGTTGTCATAACACAGAATATTAAGGTTAAAGCGAATATAAAGCTATCTAACCAGAATGTAAAACGTGATGTAACAAGAGAAATATCTTTAAGAAATTCGCTTTATGGAAAGGATATGACTGACGATATAAAGATTGTTAAGAAAGAAGGCTCTGGCAAGACGGTTGTTAAGATGAAGGACTGCCAGTTAAGTGAAGTCAGTGGGTTTGTTGGGGATTAGAAAAGTTGGTTTAATTCATAAAAAAGCTATGGTTTTTCAGATATGCATGGGTTCGTGAGTGCAGGGATGAAAAAGAGTAAATTATGATATATATGATATAGTATGGTCATAAATTGAAGGATACAGGAGGAATGCTGATATGAAGAGGATAGCTGGACATATTAAGAAATTATATATTGTATATGCATTACTGGCAGTTGTTGTCGCTGGTTGTATAGCTTTTGGAGGATATATTAAGTATATACATGCGGATGATCAGCCATATAATGTTGCGGATGAGGTTGTAATTAATGGTAAGACGTATACATCAGAGAATAAGATGAAGGTTCTTATGATAGCTCCAGATGAAGCCTATGATGAGCTGGGTATTCTTATAGGTGATGATAAGGGAAGCATAAAGTTTAATGATATTAAGAAACTGGCACCATCAAAAGTAACAAGTAATAATATGGCAAATGAGTCTAATGGTAAAGCTGATTATGAATATAGGCAGCTGTTAGGCAAATATCAGTCATTTATCAGGGATAATTTCCTTAATGGAACCAATTATAAAATGGTATATAGAATAAGTTCTAAAGGAAATAGCTATGATTATGATGATTTTACTTCATTTTATAATTCTGAGGAATTAGACGGCAGCTGGAATAATATTAGTATAGTTTTCAAGGAAAAGGATGGAAACAGCTATAAGGATATTGCATATCGTAATATTTTTGCTGCAATCATATTTGATAACTATAATATGGACGATAAGATGGAGTTTGACATAAAAAGTGCAGCCAGTATTGAAAAAAGCGATATAGAAAAAGCTGATCTTATATATATAAGCAAAGGGCCTCATATAAATGCAGACCAGAATCAGGCGCTTTCGATATATAATAAAATTCATAATACTAATATTGGGGATAATATAAAATATACTAAAAATAATGATTTAAAAGCAGAAGATGCGTTATATCTTATGAAATGCTACGCGAAAGGTGAAAAAAGAGTTATTCTTGATACTTGTGTAAGAGATAATGCTAATTGTGATAGTGATACTAACATAAGAAAAATAGGATATCTTTTTACAGCAATTGATCCAGAGGTGTTTTTAGATGATTTTATGAAAGTCGAGAAGGATGGTTCTAATGAATCAGATTTAGGTGGATTTTATAGTTATGGAACCAAGGGAAGTATAAAGATAGTAGATAAAACAATAAAATTATATTACAAAAAAGATACAAGTAGGGAAATTAAATTTGCTGCTGATATGTTTATAAATTCATCTAATAATTTTGCTGTTAATGATGTAAATAGCGAGGACTATAAAGCAGGTTATCCAGAGAATAACAAAGATAGATATCCATATTATAATGCAACTTCTGGCAGGGCACCATATGTTAACGCATTCCTGTATGTATATAACGGAGATAATTCGTTAACCTCCAATCTGACAGATGGCACAATAACAATGAATGATTATGTAACAGAGCGGGATGGTAGTAAATCTTACAGAGGTTCTACCTATCAGGAGGCTCTGGATTTAACAGGATCGCTTGATAGTAATGGTAATAAGGTATTACATCCGGCAAATGCAATCGAATATATTCTCGGATTGTATAATAATGATATTGCTTCAATAAAGGTTTTAGAGATAGAACCAATGGGGACAAGCCGATATGATAATCCTAATGGAAAAAAGGCTATAGCATCATGGTTCGGGCTTAATAAAAGCCAGTACGATAAGATATCTGATAATATAATAGTTGATAGTTATTCAATGAATGCATTTAATGGACTCAATGCAGATATTCGTTCTGATTATGATCTGGTTATTATAGGAGCTTATGATGATTCTAAGCTTAATAAAGCAGTGTATACAACACCTTATGACACGGGGATGAGTCTTAGTAAATATGAACTTACAGGTAACGATATAACACAAAAGGCATATGAAAAAATATATTCTTATGTAGCAGCAGGTATGCCTTTAGTTCTTGATGATGGTATATATTATAATAGCAGTTCAATAGTTGATGAGGATTGCAGTAATCTTAAGAACCTGCAGGCGGTTAATCTTAAGAAAAGACTTGTTAGTGATAAGGTATCATATGTGGGAACTAATATAGTACATACCAACACAAGGGATAATAATCGGTATAGTATAGTATCTAAAACAGTAAGCTATGTTAAGAAACCATCTGTAGATATAGGACCATCTATAAATGGCAGCAGGATTTCTGATTATGTAGAAACTAAAGGCACTGATGGAAAGCTGCAAGCTGAAAGAACTGTTAATAATGATAGTCTTTCTGATATTCATTTTACAGGAAGCCTTTCGGGAGAGGGTACATACCGAGTTAAGATATATGTAGATAGAAACAACGATAGTTTATTCTCAGAGAACTATACAGGACAGAAGAGTGAGCTTGTATATTATGAAAAGAATGGTTCAGCAGCAGTTACAGATACCAATGGTAATATACTAGGAGCTGTTGTCAATAGTGGTTCGTTTGATGTTGCTATACCTCTTCCAGTATCTTTGAGAGGCTATATAAAATGGAGAGTTGAAGTTACAGATGTATCTACAGGAGCTGTTAAGAATTCTGAAGGTGCATTTGCTGTATCAGTGAATGATTCAAAAAATAAGACTATACAGGTATTACAGATTGAAAATGATAATGAGGAAGCACATATCAATCTTAATGGTTCAGCTTTTCGAAATACATTTAACAGAACAACACCTGTTACTGGACTTGATGTTCACGTAGATGTATGTAAGAAGAGTGAGTTCAATAAGAAGATAGAAGATAATCCAGATTACCTCAGCTCATATTCTATGCTTGTATTAGGATTTAGTGATAACTATGGTAATGACTTGTCTGATACATCAAAGAATCTGAGTGATGCTGCTAATGATGCTATATATGAATATATACAGGCTGGAAATTCGGTGTTGTATACGCATGATAGTATGTCGTATAGGAAAGGAAGCAGTGACAAAGCCGCTTCTAGTGAGAGCGAAATCAACAGTTTTACGAAAAAGTTTAAAGATGTGATAGGTATGAAGAGTGGATTTGTGCTTACAGATACTCTTAAGCTTAAGCTTGATTCCAAGTATACAGTTTATAATAATGTATCAGCATCATATAGTACAAGGACAACCAAGAGAGTTAAACAGCTTAATTCAGGACAGATAACAGAGTATCCATATACATTATCAGATACGTCAGTTATGTCAGTCAGTGAAACACATGCCCAGTATTACCAGCTTGACCTTGAAAAAAAGGCTGATGGAGAAGACGTTGTTGTATGGTATACATTAACTGGAAGTGGAGCGGTAAATGATGATTCATCAAAATTCTTTATTGATGCTGGTCAGGATGCTGTCAATAATTATTATGCATATTCGATAGGCAATATTACATATACAAGTGCAGGACACAGTAATATTAACAGTGAAGGCGATGAGATGGAGCTGTTTGTTAATACATTTGTAAGGGCTCTTCTTGCTGGTAACAATCCACCTGAAGTTGAATATGAAGATGCAGAAAAGATAGATGACAACAATTATGCTATATACTACAGGCAAAGACCAAGCACTGATAGTCTTACAGTAACGTATACAGTAACTGATATAGACCTTGTTGCTAATGCAGGACAGGTTGCGGAGTCATATATATACTATGATATAGATGGTGATGGCAAATATACAGAAGGTACAGATCTTAGAATAGGATATCTTGATAAAGATGGCAAGGTGTTTAGCGGCAAGCCTGATAATGGAGGTGTGTATTGTGGAAGACAGTACTCTCTAACATTATGGAGTCCGGGTGGTGTATGCAGCAGCACTATAACCAGTTCAGTACTTAGTGAGATGAAAGATAAGATGGCTAATGGTACATTAACGATAGGTATAGTAGCGATTGATGAAAGTAAGGCTATAGGATATGCATCACTTCAGATAGCTTACAGACCATTGTTTAATCTTAATTAAAAGTAAAAAAGAATGAAGCAGATATTTATATGTCTGTTATATTCATGATTTAATATTGAATGATTGAATATTAATTGAGAAGCAGGTTGCTATTTTTATAATATAGTGACCTGCTGTTTTTATGTGATTTTATTTTATGATTTGTTATGAGAGTTTAATTTGGAACTTGCTTAGAAGTAACAATTGTAATATAAAAAGAATATTTTGCATGAAGGTTAT
>JBNMGS010000075.1:0-7348 GCA_050872365.1 Lachnospira sp. | reverse complement strand
ACATATTCTATCAACCTCTACAATCAACTCCAATTCATTTAACTGAAGGAATCTATGTTGTTCATCCGATAATTTAACTACTTTATCCATACACATCTATAATCAACTCCTTTGTATGTATTCTACATATGGTCTATCCGAATCATATAATATTCTGTCTTCATGATTATTTTTTTCATGTCTTGGAATCATATAATCACCATAATATTTATTTAATATAAGATCATATCCTGAAGGCACTGGTATTTTTATATTTTCAAAATCAACATATAATGTCTTGTCAAAACAACTTTTAGGATATTTTCTGTCATTATTTCTGACCTGATCATAATAATAACCAACCAGATCAGAGTTTCCATAGTTAGAAAGTGTAAGCTGTTCAAATATCTTCTGTGCCTTTATGTAGTCATTGCACAGCTCAACCATTGTATCAACATCTATTGCATACTGTTTTCCATCCAGTATTCCCTTTAGTAATAGTGTTGGATTATTAATACAGTCAAACAATTCTCTCTGCACTATCTTGAATGCTTTATTAGTATGAATACCATCATCCCATTCATCTATTGGAAATATATCTATAAATATTCCCTGATTGAATTCAACTCCTTTATCTGGATATTCTATCGCCGTTGTTTCACTATTTCTGAGTTTTGAGAATATCCATGTTCTCCCACATGAATTATACCAATCCTGGTAGTAATATTTCCCTGTAAACTCGCTCTGTGCAACTTCCTTTAACCTTTCATACTCATCTCTAAGAAGCCATACATCTATATCATCATCCCATGGGATAAAACCGTGTTCTCTTATAGCTCCCAGCAATGTACCAAATGCCGCATAATATTTTATATTATGTTTTCTGCACACTCTGTCCAATTCTGATAAAAGATCCAGCTCTACTGCCCATATTTTTTTCATCTTCTCTGTTACCAGATATCCGTCTCTGCATTCTTCTTTATAAAATCTTTCATCTATATATAACATTATTCTCCCTGATATGCCGTATACTGCTCTTATTATTTATCATTCTTTAATGCTGCTATCATATATTCATATATCTTTCTTCCGCTTGTTCCATCCATATTAGATGCCAATCCTTCTTCTTCCCATGCCTGCTTCTCTTTTATAGTTTCCAAATCATCTGATAATAAATCATCAATGAAATCTTCAACTGTATATCCTATTGATTCATAACACCCAAAGAAATCCCTATCACCCGATTTTTCAAATACCTCCTCAGGTTTTAATCTTTTCCTGTCTGCTGCTGAATCCCTGTCATATATAATCCTACTGTCTATTCTGAACACGGGTTTATTAAGAACTTCAAACAGGGCTATTATAGAACTGTAATGTGAACCCACATAGGCATCAGATACAGCGACAGCTCTTGATACATCTACAGTTTCATCATATACTCCAACCTTATTATCTACATAATATCTTATAAGCTCCTGAAATTTTTCAATATACTGTGGTCTCATTGCTTTTATAGTGCCTTCCAATAATGGATGAGGTCTCCATACAATTACTATATCATTTCTTGTAAGCGCTATTTCAAACACTCTATGAAGTTTATTCATCAAAAGCTCTCCACTCTCAAGAAAATCTGTTAATGTTGTATTAAGTAATATACACTTTTTCCAATTCAGATTAACATTCCATTCTTCTGGTGGTGATATTTTCTGATTATACATATTAATCACTTTATCAAACTTTGGCGAACCAAGTGCTAATACTCTGTTATAATAAGGAAAACTTTTACATGTCTCCTTTGCCTGTTCTGATTGCACTACTATATAATCTGCCCTATATAGCAATGGCAGCTCATTATAATCATCTGATATAAAACCAGGATTAACATAGTATGGAACATATACTATCTTTCCACAATGTTTCTTTAACTCTGCGGAATAATATGCTGGATGAACCGTGGTAACATTATTAAACTGATCAAACGGATTATGTACAAATATCATATCTGGTTTCTTCTGTCCCAGCAGATAATCCTGAAAATAAACTACTGGCACATATGACGGATATTTATCTCCATCATAGCAAGTATCCCACTGATTAATCTTTCTATTGGCTTCAAAATATGGTATAGGAATAACAGATGTCTCACAATTCTCATCTTGGACAAATTCTTTCCATATACTTTCAAGACTATCCCACATAGCAGCTTTGTATGGTAAAAATGCAATCCTGTAGGTCCTAGGTATATCTTCTATGTTTCTGATTACTTTCTCTACAATTTGCACCATTTTTTGAATGACCACCTGCTCACTATTCTGTGTATACTGATATGCTAACTCGCAGAATTCCTCAAGCAATTGTATTATATTCAATTCAGCTATAACTTTCCTATCCTTTTGATTTACTGTGTCTTCCAGACTTTGCCCAACTGCCATTACTGTTTCCTGACATTTTGACATAATCTGTATAATCATATCTGTTTCATTTATAAATTGCAGTTTTTTACATAACTGAATAACTTCCCTCAACATATTCTTATAATTATCTGAATCCGCTTTTACCATAATCTACTCTCCACCAGTTTTCTTGTGTTTTCTAATCCAATCTATATATAATATCAGTCACTCATTAAACATTGCAAAGTCCCTCTGGTATATTCCATTGTAATCAAATATATATCTACTCTGGCTTATATCCCAACCTTGCTTCCAGCATCTTCTCCTGTTCTTTATAAAACGGATAATTATGTGTCTCTTGTCTGATTGGTGTCATATAGTTTTCCCCCACCTTAAGTTTAAGGACTTTATCATATTCCCTTGGAACCGGAACAGTTATTGTTTCAAATGGAAGTTCTATTAAATCACTAAACCATTCTTTAGGAAAATGAAATTCTTTTTGATATACTATTCTCCATAACCCTGTAACTTCATCTGCATCTTCATATCCATATATGCTAAACAACTTCTCTGCCAATGAAAGAAGTGCTATCTTAACTGGCTTAGTTCTGTCAACTTTCGCACCTGTAAGCATTTCAACATTCCTTAAAAACTGCTCTACCTCATAAGGATCAGCATCTGGTGCTGACATAGTATCTACTGCGCCCATAATAATTCCTATTAACTGAATATGAAGTTCTCTCTCTTCATCATTCCTTGATAAATAGTCCATAGGAAATATATCTATTCCAAGTACATAAGGACAGCCATGAAACTTCTTAAGTCTTTCTTCATCCATTGATACTGCTGTAGAATTGACTACTCTTACAATTATTGAATCGTATTCTGGCTCAAGATCCATACACAGTAACTTATATCCATGCGGAAGTTCATCCTTAGCATACATAATAAACTTATTAAGATTATCTCTCGTCATTCCTATATCCATATCATCATCCCATGGTATAAATCCCTTATGACGTACAGCTCCAAGTAATGTACCATAATCCGCAAACCACAATATATTATGTCTTTCACATATATTCCTTATAGTTTCAAGTACCTCCAGCTGCCCGGCCCATGCTTTTTTCATCATGGATGAAACCGTAAATCCATCACGTACCTCTGTTTTAAAGTAATCTTCTGGAAAATCTATCATCTTATCTCCACTTCTATACATTATATATACATCAAATAATGCATTATTGTTATTATATTCTATTGATTGCAAGCTTTATTGCCCCTATCAGCTTGTCATTATCCTCCGTTGTTAAAGCTCCAAGATGTCCTACTCTGAACACCTTATCTTTAAGTTCTCCACCACTTGGACATATCCATATTCCATATTCTTTCTCTAACAATTCAAAAAGTGCATACGCAGACTTACCATTATCCATCATGATAGCTGTTACAGCATTAGATGGTGATGGACTAAACATTTTGAAAGGAAGATGTGCTTCTTTAATCTTACATCTGAAATCTTTTGCAAGCTCTGCTATTCTCCTATTTTCTGCTTCTGCTCCATTAATAGAGAGTTCTTCCAATCTTTTATGAATCTGTAACAATATTCCTACCGCCGGGGTAAATGGTGTCTGTCCTCTTTCTCCATTCGTAAGTGCATCTGGCAGATTAAAATACATGCTTCTTACATTGATATCATAAGCTCTGTTAACTGCTTTTTTATCCATTACAAGAATTGATATTCCTGGTGGAACTGCAAGTGCTTTCTGTGAACCAGTAAGCATAATATTTATTCCTAATTTACTCATATTGAGTGAATCAGCCAGAAAAGCACTAACAGCATCAACTACCAGAAATAATCCATTGTTTTTACAAAACTCAGATACCATCTCCATGTCATACAATTTTCCTATAGATGTTTCATGCATATTGATAAGAAATCCTGTATATCCCTTATTTGTATAAGGCTCTAACATATGCATTGTAAGTTTATCTTCCAATGGTACAATTATTTGTGTATAAGGAATGTTATGTATTTGGCATATCTCTACAAATCTTTTTCCAAAGCTTCCACCATTTACAATAAGTACTTTATCATCAAATGTAAAAGAATTAATAACTGCTGCTTCCATCGCACCTGTGCCTGATGCAGTAAGGAACACAACTCTTGCAGCTTCATCTGCATATGCTAATTTTTTCATCATTTTTTCATTTTCAAGCATAACTTTGGAAAAGCCCTTGTTTCTAAAATATGGTGTAGGTTGTGAACCCAGATTCAACACTTCTTCACTTTCCTGCACAGGTCCCACTGTAAAATTCAACATATTATTCTCCATTCTTACGTTACTTCGCATTCTCAGTTTATATAAAATCACATATTTTATGTTTAAATATCTTTACAGGTACACTATCATTCATTTATCATATGTGTATATTTTTCCTCTGTCTAATAAACTTCTCAGTTATATCCGTTATAGCTATTGATTCTCCTGCTGTCAGCTTATATGCATTCTCCCCTATTTTATGTATTTTCGCTATAAATTCACTAATCTCGTATCTTAAACCATCCCCTATAAACTTCGGTTCATAATGTTCAATTACACTTTCATCTTCATATCTTACATCAAACTTTTCTGTAAGCCACCATGGCGATTGGGCTATAACATATCCCTTAGTTCCCGCAACAACGAGCTGTCCTTCCGATTTGACTGCCATTCCAACCTTTGCTGTTGCCATTGCATCCTTGTATCTTATCTGAACTTTTGTATAATCATCAGTTCCCAATTCGTTATCCAGACTGTCAAATGTCACTGATTCAAAATCTTTTCCCAGTATCTTTATGATAGGCATAAGTGCATTACCACCATATTCAAGAAACGCACCTCCATATACAGGATCTTTTCTTTCACGTGATTCAACTCTGGCAATTCTTGAAAAGCAGGCCTCCACGTCCTTTATTTCCCCGATTTTTCCACTCTGCACAACATTAAGCAGCTGCTGAAATCCCGGACAATATGCTGCTTTAATAGCCTCCATAAGTACAACATTATAATTTCCTGCCATATCATATAGTTCAACACTTTCATCCTTAGTAAATGCAAGTGGCTTCTCACACAACACATGTTTTCCTTGTTCAATAGCTTTTCTTGCATACTCATAATGTGTCTCATGTGTTGAAGCTATATATACGGCATCTACCTCTTGAAGAAAATCTTCATAGTTCTTAGTGTACATAGCTATATCATATTCAGAACAATGTTTCTTAAAATTGTTAACACTTTCTATATCAGGATTATATGCACATGTTACTACAAGACCACTTGCATATCTTGCTTCTGTTATAAATCTTTCTGCTATTCTTCCGGTTCCTACAAGTCCAACTCTTGTTATCTTAAATGAACTGCCTCGCAGCATAGTAGATGATATATTTGGTGTTCTCTCCAGGTATATAACCTTACAGAAAGCATTAAGATAATCGAATGTTCCAACCCAGTCAGATCCCACAGTAAATATATCCACATTATACTTCTGTATATCCTCTATTTTTTGTCCATCATGATCTTCTACTATTATCATATCAGCAAGACCCGTATTTTTAACATTCTCAATACGCTTCATTATTGGATCAACCACATTAAGTTTTCCTCTTGCCTCATCAAAATGTTCTGTTGTAACCCCAACAATAAGAAAATCTCCTAGTTCTTTTGCTCTTTTTAATAATTTATAATGTCCCTCATGGAACAAATCATAAGTTCCATAAGTAATTACTTTTTTCATATCAATCCTCCATGATTGTCTCTCATATTTTTCTTATTATATAAAGTTTTATCATTCCATTCTTATATCTATATAACTATAACAATCCTGTTTTTCTTAGAAATTCTTCCTGTTTTTTATAAAATGGATATTCATGTGCTCTTCCATGTGTATAATTCGGTGTCATATAATCTCCATATACAAATTCCAGAATTTCATCAAATCCTACAGGAACAGGTATATCTATATTTTCAAACGGCATTATCTTAACATCACTAAACCATTCTTTTTCAAACTTATAATCTTTGTTGTAACATATATTAGTTGGCAGATATGTAAGTTCTTTACATTCTGTTTCTTTATACATTCCTGCCACCTTATCAAACAATAACCATAACTGGTTTTGTTCACTACCATTTCTTACTATATGAATTTTACACAAATTCTCAACCTGTTTAATATATTCTTCACGTTCTTCTTCATTATATACATTATAGTCTTTTGCTACTGTATACACTATCATACACATATTTCTGAATAATTCGAATTCATTTATGTCATCAGGAATATAATCTAACGGAAATATATCGACCCCGCATATATACGGACAACCATAGAATTTTTCTTTTTTAGACTCATCTGTTATTATACTTTCCGTATTCATAACAGATGATAAAGGCTGCATATGTTTAGAATCGGAATATGAACTGCTGTTATAGAATCCTTCTGGTAATTCATCTGGTAATATACTCATCAGTCTCTGATAATCAGTCCTTTTCATGAATATATCAATGTCATCATCCCATGGAATAAAGCCTTGATGGCGCACTGCTCCTAACATAGTTCCATAAGCAGCATAATATATAAGTCCATATTCTTTACATATTCTATCTATCTCTGTAAGTACATCCATCTCCACCGCCCATGCACGCTTCATCATCGATGGTATTGTAAACCCACATCTAACTTCTTCCTTGAAAAAACTCTCATCCAATTTAAGCATCCTTGCTTCCTCTTATACTTCTTTAATATATTATATATTGGCTTTAGCCAATCTCAATCCTTTGCTTATTATTCAATACAAAAAATATCCGTGTTCTGAACTTTCTATATATATTATTATCGGACATTCTAATTGATTTATTAATGTAATAACTACAACGTATATAATGATAGTGAATTTTATGTTTAATAACAATAAAATATATGTTATATTATTT
>JBNMGS010000074.1:0-7399 GCA_050872365.1 Lachnospira sp. | reverse complement strand
TTGTTGTACCGCTTGTCGCTGCGTTTCTTGTATATATTATAGCTACACCTGATCCTGTTTTTATGGAGCAATATCAAAGAAACAGAATTGTTGACTTTATATATGGAAGTGATTCAACAGATGGAAACGTAAGTGCTGGTGTATACCAGCAGAACTATGCCGTTCAGGCTATAGGTTCTGGTCAGCTGTCAGGTAAGGGCCTTAATAATGATGATCCATCATCACTTAAGAATGCCGGTTATATAGCAGAAGCCCAGAATGATTTTATATTTGCCGTAATCGGTGAAGAAATGGGATTTATTGGTTGTGTTATAACAATTTTATTGTTGTTTACTATAGTAATAGAGTGTATAATTACAGCTGTAAGGGCTAAGGATCAGGAAGGGCGTCTTTTGTGCTGTGGTGTTGCAGCATATATTGCTTTCCAGACATTTATCAATATAGGTGTTGTTACCAAGCTTTTACCCAATACAGGTCTTCCATTACCGTTTTTCAGTTGTGGTGTAACATCACTTGTTAATCTTTTTGCTGCGATGGGAATTGTTCTTAACGTTAACCTGCAGAGAAATGTTGATAGAGATGATGAAATATTTGCTGAAGATTTTCGTGGATAACCTATATAAATAACCTTTTATATATGTCTGATTTGCTATCAGCATAATTATAGTAATAACTTCATGGTTATTGCATTAAATAAAATATGATATAAAAAGCATAAGATAGGGGGTTCTTATGAACATTGGATTAATTGCTCACAATTCAAAAAAGAAACTTATGCAGAATTTCTGCATCGCATACAAAGGCATATTGAATAAGAATCAGTTGTTTGCTACTGGTACGACAGGAAGGCTTGTAGAAGAAGTTACTAATCTGTCGATACACAAGTTCCTTGCAGGACATCTCGGTGGAGATCAGCAGTTATGTGCTCAGATAGAGCATAATCAGTTGGATTTAGTAATCTTTTTAAGAGATGTGGAGACACCTAATCTTCATGAACCGGATTCAAATAATATATGTATGTTATGTGATATGTATAATATTCCATTAGCAACCAATCTTGCAACAGCTGAGCTTCTGATTAAGTCACTGGAACGAGGCGATATGGAATGGAGAGAAATATATCAATAATATAAAGCTGTCGCATTATGCAAATGTATGTGTAATAGTGTGACAGCTTATTATATATGGGAGGAATATTTAGTTAATGTCTAGTAGTAAAGTAGTCAGATATAAAAGAAGACCTCGTGCGGTGGCACTTATATTTGCACTTGTACTGATATATATGATATGTTTTTTTGTGCTTTATATAACAAAATCAAAAGTACAGACATATGAGGTAAATACAGGCTCACTAACTAATAATGCAGTTTATACTGCGATTGCTTTACGAAGTGAGAATGTATATTATTCTCCATATTCAGGAAATGTTAATTATTATCAGCGTGAAAATACAAGAGTAAAAAAGGGTGATACGATATATTCAGTCGATGAGACAGGAAGGGTATCAGATATTCTTGCAAGTTATAATAAGGTTGGTGAGAATTCCTTATCAAAACAGAATTTATCAGATATTAAGTCAACGCTTAATAATTATAAGACAAGTTATGATGGCAATGATTTTTCTTATGTATATGACCTTAAATCGGATCTGAATTCAATGGTTTTACAGTCGATTAACGAAAATATCATGAATAATATAGATTCAATTGTAGAAAGTACGGGTAGTCAGAATCTTTTCAGGACTATACCTGCAGAGGATAATGGAATTGTAGTGTATGCTGTGGATGGTTATGAAAGTAGAGAACCAGAAACTATCACAGCCGGAGATTTCAACAAGGATAATTATAATAAGAGTAATCTTAAAGCAGAAACAATAACTGTATCAGGTAACCCTGCCTATAAGATGGTCACGAGTGAAAACTGGTATCTGATGATAAAACTCAGCCAGGATGATATTAATAAATATGGTCTTCAGGCAAAAAATAATATAGATATAAGAGTCAAAAAAGATAATATGACCTTTAATTGCGGGTTTGCAATTATAGAAAAAAATGATGGCTTTTATGGTAAGCTATCACTTGATAGTTATATGATAAGGTATGCATCCGAAAGATTTCTTGATATTGAACTTGTTACAACTGGTAGAAGCGGAATGAAAATACCAGTTTCATCGGTAACTGAAAATGAATTCTATGAGATACCTAAATCATACATGACTAAAGGTGGGAATAGTAATAATTATGGATTTATAACTGAAAAATATGATGAAAACGGTAATATTGTTCCTTCGTTCACAGAAGCAGATATATATAAGACAACAGATGATTCAGTATATGTGAATAAAGAAAGTTTCGATGCTGGAACTGTTATAGTTATGCCAGATTCGTCGTCAAGATATGTTGTAGGACCTGTTGCAAAACTAAAAGGAGTGTATTGTGTCAATACAGGATACACAATATTCTGTCCAGTTGAAATTATAGACCAGAATAATGAGTATTATATTGTTAAACAAAAGATAACGCATGGAATTACCGTGTATGATAGAATTATATTGGATGCTGACAAGTATAATCCAAATGAAATGATATATTAGTTAAAAGAGGTCAAAAGTAAATATCTAATATGGAATGGAAAATGTGTAAAATATAACCAGGTAATGATGCTTAAAACGAGGAGGAAAGTAATGCTTAAAGATAATCTTAAAATAGTTCAGGATAATATTATAAAGGCATGTGAAAAAAGCGGACGTAATCCAAAAGATGTATGTCTTATTGCGGTTAGCAAAACCAAACCTAAGGATATGCTTATGGAAATATATGATTGTGGTATTCGTCAGTTTGGAGAGAATTATGTCCAGGAAATGGTTGACAAGGTGGATTCTCTTCCAGAAGATATCGAATGGCATATGATAGGTCATTTACAACGAAATAAAGTTAAATATGTAGTTGGAAGAGCAGATATGATACATTCTGTTGATTCGGTACGTTTAGCGGAGGCTATTAGTAATGAGGCTGTTAAGAAAAATCTTGTGGTTGACATTCTTGTTGAAGTAAATGTTGCTGGTGAAGAGAATAAGTTTGGATTAAGACCCGGTGAAGTTGAAGATTTTGTGAGGGAGATAGCTGGTTATAAAGGTATTCATGTACGTGGGTTAATGACAAGTGCACCATATGTTTTAAACCCGGAGGACAATCGAATATATTTCAGACAATTAAAGCAATTATGTGTTGACATTAATGCCAAAAACATTGATAATATCAGTATGGACGTACTTTCTATGGGTATGACTAATGATTACATAGTTGCTATTGAAGAAGGAGCAACTCATATAAGAGTTGGTACAGCTATATTTGGCGCCAGGGATTATTCTAACAGATAAAAGAATAGTTTAGATGCGTATAGAATAGAGTAACAATTTATTACAAAGAATATTTTATATAGGGAGAGAGAGTATGAGTTTTGTTGATGGTTTCCTTAATCTGTTTAAGGTTCAGGATGATGAGTTTGATGATGATTATGATTATGAAGATGAATATGATGATGAAGATGAAAAGCCATCTTCCAGAAAAAAGTTGTTTTCTGGTTCTAAAAAGGCAGACAATGAGGATGAAGCTACATCATATACAGTGAATGAAAAACCTAAATTTGCATCAAAGGGAAAGGTTGTTCCTATAAAGCAGACAGCAAGAGGTCTTGAAGTTGTTGTTATAAGACCTGAATCAATGGAAGATGCAAGTGAAATAACAGACACATTACTTTCAGGCAAGGCTGTGGTACTTAATCTTGAAGGTATACATGTGGAAATTGCACAAAGAATTATAGATTATTCAGCTGGCTCATGTTATGCGATCAGAGGTAATTTACAGAAGATTACTAACTACATATTTCTTGTGACACCTCCTAATGTAGATATTTCAGGTGATATACCTGAGATTGTTGCAGGTGGCATTGATTTAACTTCATTTAAGAATAATGATACCAAGTTTTAGATTATAATATTTCTGCCACTCCTGGTTATCACCAAGGGTGGCAATTTGTATAATAAAATGTAAAGATGCAAGAGAAATTTCTTAACTTATATGTATGCATATTGTTTTGCAGGATTAAGCATTTTGACTCTGGCATCATATAATATATAAGAAAGAGGACGCATAGATGTCAAAAAATATTAATGTTAAGTACGATGGGAAACCTTTATATGATATAGTTATTGAACAAAGCTTTGATAAACTTGCAGATGAGTTTAATAAGTTAAATGTAACAGGAAGAAAGTTATGTATAGTGTCAGACAGTAATGTGGCAGAGCTTTACGCCAAAGAGGTTGCAGATGAACTTGAAAAGACAGGTAACAAGATATTTACATACGTGTTTAAAGCAGGTGAGGAAAATAAAAATCTTAACACAGTAGAAGATGTATATGAATTCCTTATAAAGAATCATTTTGATAGAAAAGACATGCTTGTTGCACTTGGAGGAGGCGTTGTTGGAGATCTTACAGGATTCACAGCAGCAACTTATTTAAGAGGAATAGACTTTATTCAGGTACCAACATCTTTGTTGGCGCAGGTTGATTCAAGTATAGGCGGTAAAACTGGCGTTGATTTCAGGGCATACAAGAATATGGTTGGAGCTTTTCATCAGCCAAGACTTGTATATATGAACATATCTGTATTAAAGAGTCTTAGTAGAAGATTATTTAATTCAGGTTTTGGAGAAATTATAAAGCATGGACTTATCAAGGATATTGAGTATTATAATTGGTTAAGAGATAACGTTGATAAGATCAAATCTCTAGATGCAGATACAATTGAATATATGATTTATGTAAGCTGTAATATTAAGAGAGAAGTAGTTGAAAAAGATCCAAAAGAAAAAGGAGAAAGAGCACTGCTCAACTACGGACATACATTAGGACATGCAATTGAAAAACTTATGAACTTTACACTGTATCATGGTGAATGCGTAGTATTAGGCATGATTGCAGCACTTAGGATATCTGTTAACAGAGGATATATAACACAGAATGAATATGATGATGCTATTCAGATGTTTAAGTTATATGAATTCCCTTCAACTGTAAGTGGAATTAGTCCAGATGAAGTTGTGAATGTATCTAAAAGTGATAAGAAAATGGATGCTGGAAAGATTAAATTTATATTGCTGAAAAACATTGGTGAAGCTTATATAGATTATGAGGTATCCGATGTAGAAATGAAAGAGGCATTAAAGGATGTATTGCGTTAAATTCGTGAGTGCAGGAAAAAGTAAGTGGCTGTAGAGCAGATATATGAAGAATAAAAAGGAATTTGATATATGAATCATAGAGATAATACAGGTAATAATAAAAAAATAATAAGCATTGTTGTATATATTATTTTAACAGCTGTTCTTACACAGATAGATCAGATAACAAAATATATAGCTGAAAGCAATCTTTACATGAAAAATGATATTGACATAATAAAGAATGTTCTTAAACTTACATATCTCCGTAATAATGGAAGTGCGTTTGGCATGTTTAGTGGAAAGATAAATGTATTTCTTATTTTGACTATAATTATAGTTTTGTTTATTACGTATGTTATTATAAGAATGCCTTTAAACAAAAGATACATGCCATTATATATTGTGTGTACTATGCTTGTGTCTGGTGCTTTAGGTAATTTTATCGACCGTGTAAGATTTGGATATGTAAGGGATTTTATATATTTTAAGATTATTAATTTTCCTGTGTTTAATATTGCAGATTGTTATGTGACAATATCTGTTGCCATGTTTATTATACTTATTTTGTTTGTTTATAAAGACAATGAGTTTGATTTTTTGTCATTTAACAAAAATAAAAATAAGCAATAATTGCAAGTATGCTTGAAAAATGAAATTAACAAATAATTTCTGGAACAACAGGGGTATAAGTCGTATATGCAAAAAAATAATGATAAAAGCCAGTGCTTTGTAGTTGATCTTGATGATAATAATATAAGAATAGATAAATATTTATCTGACGAAATGCAGGATGTTTCGCGTTCAAGAATACAGAAACTGATAGAAAGTAATTTGATTACAGTGAATGGTAAATTTATAAAGGCTAATTATAAAGTTGTGTCTGGAGATATAATAAACGTAACAATTCCAGAGCTTGAAGTACCATCAATAGAGCCGGAGGATATACCATTGGATATTATATATGAAGATAAAGATATAATAGTGGTAAATAAGCCTAAGGGAATGGTTGTTCATCCAGCTGCGGGACATTATACAGGTACACTTGTAAATGCACTTATGTATCATTGCAGGGATAATCTGTCAGGAATAAATGGTGTATTAAGACCAGGAATTGTTCATAGAATTGATATGAACACAACAGGGGTTCTTGTTGCTTGTAAGAATGATTATGCACATAATTTTATAGCAGAGCAGCTAAGCATTCACTCAATAACAAGAAAATATTATGCAATAGTTTTAAACGGATTTAATACAGAAGAAGGAGTGGTAGATGCTCCTATAGGAAGAAATCCGTCAGATAGAAAAAAGATGGCTATTGATAAAAAAAACGGTAAACGTGCAGTTACACATTATAAAGTACTTGAGCAGTTTGGCAAGTATAGTTATATAGAGTGTCAGTTAGAAACCGGAAGAACACATCAGATAAGAGTACATATGGCAAGTATTGGACACCCATTACTTGGTGATGATGTATATGGAAGTGGCAGGTCACCATTTAATCTGACAGGTCAGACATTACATGCAGGTGTTCTTGGCTTTATTCATCCCTCGACTAATAAATATGTGGAGTACACTGCTCCGCTTCCAGATTATTTTCAGAGGGTATTGGATAAATTAAGGAACAATTAAATCAAAATATTTATTATGATTTTATTAACGATTACAGAAATGAATGTCAGGTTTGCTGGGAAAGTGTGGAAATGAATGCGAAGAAAAGAATTTATAGATATAATACTTAATGGAATATCAGATACATTTGATATATATCATAATTATTGGTTTAATAATCGTAAGTTTGTTATATATGCGTATAATTATAAAAACCGTGATAAATTTAGTACAACAGAATCGGCAAAATTATGGAATGTTAAGTGCTATGAGCATTTGTTTTTTATTAATTGTGACAGCCTGGGGTTAGAAGAACTTGATGATCTTTTGAAATTCACTGTTAATGATATAGAACCACATTTTGTAAGAAATGATAATAAAATGCCATGTAAGAATCATATGTATTCATACATTTCATTTATTATTATAACAAGAAATATGCCTTCAGATGAAGTTTGTGATAAAATCAGGAATACCAATATTGTAAAGCATTATATGTTAGGAGTCAGAGGCTATAGTACTGTACGGCTTGTATGTGTTACGCCCAGCCAGTATAGTGTTATAT
>JBNMGS010000073.1:0-7432 GCA_050872365.1 Lachnospira sp. | reverse complement strand
ATATAAAACTAAACTATGTAACTGTAATCTAAATGATGACAGGGGCAAAAGTTCTAAACCAACATAAGCCCTCCAACGACATCATCTAATATGTAAGTGTCAAAACACATTTTCACACTTACATAATCCAATAATTACGAGTGGAGAAATAACAATGAAAAACAACAATACTAACCAGACAAAAAACACAGCAGACAAACCAGTATTCCGTGGAGAGCTTGCACTACTCATAGCCGTCATAATAAACAGCTTCGGCGTTGTGCTTATGCTTCACTCAGGCTCCGGAATATCTGCCATATCCAGTGTTCCTTATGCATTTTCACTTGTATTACCTAAGCTGTCGCTTGGAACATGGACTTATATATTTCAGGGAACTCTTATCCTTACACTTATGATACTAAGGAAGAAATTCGTTCCATCTTACCTTTGCAGTTTCATAGTAGGCTTTGCATTTTCTGAACTGCTTGACGTACACAAGGCATGGATAAATATACTTCCACAGACATTGCCTTTACAGATTATCTACTTTGTAGTAAGTTATCTGCTCCTCTGCATAGGAATTGCACTTTCAAACAGATGTAAGCTTCCTATCATACCAACAGACCTTTTCCCTAGAGAACTGTCTGCTATTACAAAGGTTCGCTATTCACGCATCAAGATAAGCTTTGATGTAATATGCCTTTTTGTTACAGGATGTATGACATTCTTCTTTATAGGACATATCGATGGTCTTGGTATCGGAACTATACTCGCCGCCTTCACTATGGGAAAAGTTGTCGCTATTATTGGAGATATACTCGATAAAAAATTCACATTTGAAACCTATAAGACTTTATCCGTTAAAAATGCGCAGGTTGTATCCGAGTAAAACACCTAGATTTTTGCTGGTCTTACTTCCCTAAGACCGGCATAGTCAAGGAACTTACCAAGCTCTATATCCCAGAAACGCCACTCGTGTCCAAGTTCGTCTATTTCATCATAAATGTAATTCTTATATACATTTTTATGTTCAAGAAAATAATCCCTTACAATATGATTCATATCAAGCCATGGGTCTTTGCCGCCACACGCATGGTATATATCCGGTATAAGTTCTTCATTATCAGCGGCTGCCAGCTTGTCTGCAAGATATGTAAGACAGTAATCCGTCTTATGTATATCCCCATCTCCAAAAAGATTGATTCTTCCCTTGGCCTTCGCACTTCCATCATTCACATATGCTGAATCTGCCTTATCTCCTGCTGAAAATGCCCCTACCTTGGAAAACTTCTTAGGATACTTAAGAACTGTGTGAAGACATCCATATCCACCATTGGAATATCCTGACACATAGTTATCCTCTCTTTTATCAGATATACACTTAAACATATTCCATATTATTGATGGAAGTTCCTTTGCAACATAACTTTCATACTTATTGCCTATATTCATATTTACAAAACACGATTCATCCACATTTGGCAGCACTGCCGCAAAATGCCTTTTCTCAACTGTATCAACAAGCGGTGTATGATACAGCCATTCTGTGTTATCACCACTTCCGCCGTGATACAGCCACACACACTTAAGCTGCTCTCCCTCATCTATATCGTCAGGAAGCACCACTGTCACATCCATTCCATGCCTTAGCATAACTGAAAATACATTTATATTCATTACTGCCATAATGAGTCCTCCCCGCATATATACTTAACAGTCTGTTCTATACAATAATCCCAGTATGCAAAGTTATGTTCTCCTGGACTTTCCCTGTATACATTGTCTATGCCAGCTTTAGTAAGCGCTTCTGCAAACTGCCTGCTCATATGTATTCTTGGATCCTCTGAGCCACATGCTATTATGTATTTCGTACGCATTTTTTCTTCATTATCAGCATATTCATCAACCAGAGTATACAAATCATAACCATTATCTATAAGCTGCTGCCTTGTTCCAAACACAGGAAACATATCTATTCCCTGCGGTTTATCATAACGCTCAAGTATGTTAAGAAGTCCTGAATATGAAAAAACCGTATTGTATGTGTGTGGGTTCTTAAGTGCTGCATACACGGCACCATATCCCCCCATCGACATACCAGCTATATATCTGTCGTGTGCTTTTTTGCTTATATCAAACCATTTTTCACACTGGCTAACCAGCTCCTCTGCTATATATGTATGATATTTTTTACCATATTCATTATTAATATAAAACCGATTCTTACCAGATGGCATAACAACTGCTATGTTTCTGTTATTGACATAATCTGCTATTCTTGTATTAAGAACCCAGCTTGAATGGTCTCCACCAGCACCATGCAGAAGGTATAAAGTCTTATATCCACCTCTTCCCTGAGGCATAAATACATCAAGCATAACTGGCATACCCAGTGCCTTTGACCTGAAATTCACCGTTAAATGTGCCATAACAATCTCCATTTCTATATATACAACATCTTTTTCATATAGCATTTAATATCTGAATAATAAATGTTTTATTCCAGCTGCTTACATTATCAACAATATTTTTCATTTTTGTATATTTGAATAATAAATATTTTATTTCACCGGATGAAATTCTAGTAAAATCTTTTCACTGCTAAATAATCCCTGATTTGTAATCTTGATTCTATAATTTTAACTATATAATTCTGATTATATAATTTTAATTATTGTAGCAATATACTTATTACATCAGCTACACTTCCTTAAAGTATTCTTTATAATTCTTCCTTATTGAATCAATATTTTCTGTGTAACGTGTGAGGTGACGTCTTGATATCTCATACGCCTTATCCTTATCACGGTTTTCAATCGCACCTACAAGTTCTTCATGATCTGTTAGTATACGTCCTATTTCTTCACATCTGAAGCTAAGAATAGTTGTTCTGTCAAAATGTGGTGATATATTATTAACAAGCTCGTACCAGTAATCTTTTCCACACATTCTGTACAATTTTTTATGAAATTCCTTATCAAGCTGGAATATTTTTTCTTCATCACTACGCTTCATATACATCTGCCAGAGAGCAACATTCTCCCACAATGTATCTATCTGTTCCTTTGTCAGGATATCACACGCCTGTCTTGCAAGCTCTGACTCAAGAACACTTCTTAACTCCCGCACCTCATCAACTATCTTGGTATCAATAAGAGATACATAGGCACCTATCTTGGGTCTGATTTCTATAAGGCGTGTCTGTGATAATTCAAGTTCTGCCTCTCTTACAGGATTCCTGCTTACATCTAATTCCCTGCTTATCTCATCAGCATCAATCTGCTGACCCGGAATAAGATTCACATGAACTATATTATATACAAGCTGTCTCACAACATAATCCTTTGCAGACTCTTTGGGATTTCTTGCCTCTATTTTTAACATATAACTCTCCATCCTTTGCATGACTATTAGTTAACTAATGATATAACAAAAAATATATTAATTACACTTTCATATTCTGCACTCATTATATATATGTTATAATTTAATATACATTTCTTGTCAATTAAAGTCTTTTAATATGTTTCTGGCAGATTTTTATTCAAACTTCTCTTCTAATTCTGCCGATACACCTGCGATGTCTTCTATCTGAACAAGGATATCCTTTATAGAAGTATTCTGTGCAGTTATAGTTTCAGATATGTTCTGTATTGTAGCAGAATTCTCTTCTGATGTTGCCACAAGTGTCTGCATCTCATCACGTATATGGTCAAAGCTGTCTTTTATAGTTTCTATTATATTGTATTCTTCCTTTACTATATCACTTGCGGCATCTGTCGCACTGTTAATATTATTAAAATAACCCTGCAGACCCTCTATTGTCTTTGCACTTTCCAACGCTGCATTCGTACCCGCTGTAATCTCATCATCAACCTGCCTTGTTGTATCAGTAAGCCACTTTAATATATTCTGTATATTGCCAGCAGACTTTGCACTCTCTTCTGATAATGCACGTATCTCGTCTGCTACAACAGCAAAGCCTTTTCCATGTTCTCCTGCTCTTGCCGCCTCTATAGAAGCATTAAGTGATAAAAGATTCGTCTGCGATGCTATAGCATTAATATCACCAAGAATATCTGTTATCCTGTTCATCTGTGTTATAAGCTCGCTTGTTGTTTTGTGCGCCGCTCCAACAGTTTCTTCTACTGATATAATCGTACTCCTTGCACCAGCTACGGCATCGTTTCCTTCACTTACTGCTGCCTTTACATTATCAAAACCCTTTTCAAGCTGTCCCGCAAGTTCCTGGTTATGGTTAATCACAGTATCTGCATCATTAATCTTATCCATAACTGTAACTGTTGACTTAACTGACTCCTCAACTATCTGCTCCATCTGCTCTGCTGACTGGCTGACATTAGAACTTCCGTCTGCTAATACCTGTACTGCATTCCTGCTGTTCTTAATAGTACTGTTAAGATTCCTTGCCATATCATTAGCCGCCCTGGCATTCTCCTTAACAACAGAAAGTGCATCCTCTGACTTTCTTACAAGTGAAGCACCCCTCTTGGTTGCAAAATAAAGAATGACCGATGTAGCCATAAAAAAGAAAATTCTTGATATGACACCAACCATAGTACCTTCCATACCAGCAATAGTTTCAGGGCTGAATACTGCAAATATCACAGATACTATCGTAAACGGAACCGCAAATGCTATGATTACTTTCTCAACAAAGTAAGTTGCTGTCATAGCTAATAATACAAAATCCGCAACATAACATATAGAATTTCCACCAAACGACCATGAATAAAATAATGTTCCAATAGCTGGTGGCAGAATTATAAACAAAGCCTTTTTATTATCTGATATAGGGGCAATATATGCTATAGTCGATATAATACCAGCAATAATAACAATCATACATCCTTTCAAAGCTGCAAATGTAACTCCATAACCTACAACAGAAATAAGACTAAGTAAGATAACAGAAATCCATATAATAATAAAATTCTGTTTGTGTAACAACTTTTCCATAAACTGTACCTTTACCTTTCATACGCAAAAATATAATATTCTGTATATGTCAGATATTCATCTAAACATATGTTGTTATACGCGCAATTCCCCTTAATTAACAATAACATCTTATCTATTCTATAACAGCATATCAGAAACAATGTTATCGTTTCCACGTAAACTAGCCTGATTAGTATAATATATGGCAGGTATAAAATCAATACTTTTATGAATACTTGTTCAATTCTGATATTATTACATATTAAGTTTGACTATATTTATTTTATTTTCTTAATTATCTGACTATTATATATATGGTTTTAATATCTAATATGCTTCATTATATAATGCAATAAGTATATACGACTATTTTACATGTAATACAATATATTACATATAATATATCTGATATTATAACAATATCATATCCGCAGCATTCAATCCTACTATGCAATTATGTAACCTTATTGCTACTTTTCCAATAGATTGAACATTTTTTCTATCAATATAAGCAAATATTTCTGATAACTACATGCTTACGGTTGCGAACTCAACGCAGAATTCTGTATAGTAGTCTTTCCTGTCCGCATCCTTCATATCATGAAGCGCTCCAAGCCTGCCATCATCAGAAAGTGTATTCAGTGCAAGTTTTTCTTTAGAATACACTGTTATTCTTGCAGGCATAATATTTTCATGTCCTGTCTTAATCATAATTTTATCGGTCTTGAGCATTGCATCATTCATGATGCTCTTACATGGCTCATAGCTCTGGCAATCAATAACATGCTCTCCTTCTTTGCATACTGTTTCTTTTAATACATTGCCATCTTTATCATAGAATACAACCTTAACACCATTATCATCAGATATATTTTTCACATTAATTTTTACAGACACATTTTCACATTTATCAGGAAAATACTCTATAATCGCACGTTCACACGCATCCTTATCGACAACCTCCCACAAAGAAGTACCAGTTCTCTCAATACTTCCCCATAACGGCGACATAATAGAATACTTCTTGTCAGCATCCTCAGCCGTTGCGCTGACTATCTTACTTATCCATATATCTTCTTTATTACAGCTATATGTTATCCACACATTTTTATCAAATGCATCATTATAATCACATATTCCGCGCATATACTGCGCACCAAGGTTCTTAATATGCCCCTCATATCTGTATGGTGGAAGCTCAGGAATAATTGCCTTCATATTATAAAATGCCCTTCCATCCTCACTTTTCATAGCTGCCAGAGGCCATCTGTGCGAGCTGTCAGTTGTCGGATTGTAACATATAATATAATCGTCATCCGGTGTTTTCTGCCCCCATACCTTGGCAGTGTTAGTGATAAGTGTAGGTATCTTTTCATCAAGCACGATATTGCCTTCCTTATCAAATATATAGCCCTCACCCTTCTTGCAAAGCCCTACTATGCTCCCGTCTTTGGCTGTGTAAAATGACAGCGCCCTGCCATGGACGTAGTGCTCCTTATCGTACATTTCCTCCTCATACCACTGCTCAAGTATAAGTTTCTTAGACAACAGCTCACTGCACGCATTTACAAAGCCCTCATCTGCCGCCTCATCATAATAAGGAATATTTACCGGACTGTCATCTTCCGGCTCATAGAAATGTGTGGTATCTTTGGTGAAACCTCCAGCAGCATTATATTTTATAACAAATATATCTGACAGCGCAAAATCCTTATACACCTCACGCACAAGCCTTGCCGCACCAAAGCCATTGTTAGGTGCACGGTGAAAGTCAGGTGAGAAGCCGTAAAATGTGGTTGCCAACATTCTTCCGTTTGAGGCTTCATAAAAACACATTCTTGAATGTACAATCATCTTTGCATGCTCTGGCAGCAGCTCTTTGTCAGGACCCATATATGCTTTTGTATCAGCAAGCAAATATGGAAACATCGTCCTTTCCTTCTCCCATGTTATTCCATCCTTGGATGTCGTGTATACAACCTCGTCCGGCGCGCCATGTTCATCCTTTTTGCCACTTATATAAGATAATAACAGTCTGTTATTAAAACCTGTCAGCATAGGTGCGTGATTATATGTGTAATCGCCATCCGCACGGCAGCTCCTTCTTACCTGATATGTATACACGCCCGCCATATGAGGCAGTCCGCCGTCCTGCTTATTCATATCAATATCAGGGACATTGTGGCACTCTATAACGTGCTGTGTTTTTAGTTCTTCTGCTTTTTCTACTTTCTGTATATACTCTTTCATCACATTTTCCTTCCAGTGTTCGTTTTATTATATGTTAAACTTCTAACACAGCAATATCAATATAAAATACAAAAACATCACCCAGTATTTCACTGAGTGATGTTTTTATATTCTTATCTGTCTGATTATATCTACATTTCTACATGACCATTAACCACATTCCAAGTTCCATACTGGTTATCTGCCTGTCCGTTATATGTAAAATCTACGGTTCCATTACTAATATACCACCATCCATACT
>JBNMGS010000072.1:0-7433 GCA_050872365.1 Lachnospira sp. | reverse complement strand
GTGTCAACAGTTCATAAATCTTATCGTGCAGGCATGCACGAACGACTTTTTAACCCTTATATCATTATATGTTCACAACAAGTCTTATTGCAATATGTTATTGTCTTTTAATTAAGCTCTGTAACCATGTGGATTGTGGCTCTGCCAGTTCCAAGAGTCCCTGCACATATCTTCAAGGCTCTTAGTGGCCTCCCAGCCAAGAACTTCCTTAGCCTTAGTGGCATCTGCCCATGAGTCAGGAAGATCTCCCGGACGTCTGTCGCCTATCTTATAGTTAAGCTTTACTCCTGTTGAGCTTTCAAATGCATGTACAATCTCAAGCACACTGTATGGTGTTCCTGTTCCAAGATTAAATATCTCAACACCTTTATGTGTATCTGCATACTCAACTGCCTTTACATGTCCGCACGCAAGGTCTACTACATGTATATAATCTCTTCTGCATGTTCCATCTGGTGTTGGATAATCTCCTCCAAATATAGTAAGCTGCTCCCTTACACCTGCTGCAACCTGTGATACATATGGCATAAGGTTATTAGGAATACCCTGTGGGTCTTCACCTATCTTACCAGATGAATGTGCACCTATTGGGTTAAAGTAACGTAAAAGTACTACTGTAAGCTCAGGGTCAGCCTTTGCGCAATCTGTAAGTATCTGTTCCATCATAGACTTAGTCCAGCCATATGGATTAGAACACTCACCCTTTGGCATGGTTTCTACATAAGGTGGCTTCTGATCGCCATACACTGTTGCTGATGATGAAAATACAATCTTGGTAACTCCGGCTTCCTTCATACACTCTATAAGTGAAAGTGTTGTATCAATGTTGTTGCGGTAATACTTTGCCGGAAGACGTGTTGACTCTCCAACTGCCTTAAGTCCTGCAAAATGTATAACACAATCTATATGATTTTCGTTAAATATCTTACGAAGTGCATCCTTATCTTTAACATCTGCCTCATAAGAAACTATACTTTTTCCTGTTATTTCTTCAACTCTCTTAATAGACTCTGGACAACTGTTACTGTAATCATCAACAATAACAACTTCATGTCCTGCATTTATAAGTTCTACTGCCGTATGTGAACCGATGTAACCAGCTCCACCTGCTAATAATACAACCATAATTTCCTCCATATATTTGTACAATTATTACAAAAGCAACTTTTTTTACATTTTGCTTTGTTTACTCATTTTATAAATACATAACTAGTTATTAATATGAATCAGAATTGCTCCATTGATTCGCAGCTTACGCAATTCTTATGTGCCTTAAACTCCCATAAATTCCGTATTAACAACATTTTAGAATTCAATTCCATTAACCTTAAGAAGCTCTCTTGCGCTTTCAATTGAATCTTTACCTGTCTTATTCTTGATAGGTGCGAATTCATAGCTTCTCTCAACTTCATAAGGAACACAGTTATCCATCATCTCTACCATATCAAGAACAAGTGTTTCAAACTTATATCCATTTGGTGTTTCTGGCTTAATATAATTATCACTCTCATTAATATAAGGAATCTTCTTCTCGACAATATGTAATGGAAGATTTCTGTTAGATATCTCTATAAGCTTCTTAAAACTGAAAAGATAGTTAAGTATAACACCAAAACCATATGTAAGCTCTCCGTCTTCTCTTCTTTGGTTAGCAAGCTCTTCTGACATCTCATAATACTCTATAATAGATGGATGTCCGTTAACTCTGCACATAACACCAACCTTTTCTTCCGGTTCACACTTTCTTACTACCTTAGAACCACACTCAGCTCCTGCAAGCATAGTTGCACCTATGAAAGCCGGGTCAGCGATTCTTTGTAAGATATTGTCAACTGCAAATACATTTACATATTCAACGCCTTTTTCTTCCATATCCTTATCAAGACCTGCTGCCATTAATGATAAGAACCATCCACCATTACCATTAGGCGACATAGCAAGACTGTCTGTGCTTTCCATATATAACTTTCCATTGTAATCAACAGATGGAACCATGCTCTGTATGAAGAACTTAACATAATCCTTGTCATATCCAAAGTAGTTATGCTCCTCAAAAAACTCCACTGTATCTTTATTATTCTTATCGCTTGTCATGATGTAAAGTGGTACCCATGCACCTGTCTGGTTAACAACATCCATAAGGTTATTAATAAGCTGTCCAAAAAGGAATAAATCCTTGTTAACTCCAACATTAAGAGTTCCCTTTGGCTTATCAAGGCCTAATCTTGTTCCCTGTCCACCTGCAAGAAGAACTGCTGCCACCTTACCATTCTTTATAGCTTCTACTCCCTTTGCCACATATTTTTCTTTATTTTTCTTTATATCATTAATCTCAACAGCTTCTAATGGCTCAACTTTCTTTTCTTTGCCACTGTTCTCTGTCTTATTGTTAATGCTTTCTACAACTTTCCAGTCAATCATGGCAACCTGTGATATAAGTTTCTTAGCTGCATCATCCCCCAATGCTTCTAATCTCTTAACAACATGTTCCTGCTTATGTTCTTTTAAAATACTAATTGCTTCCTGCTTATTCATATTTTTCTCCTAATAGTTATTTTGCCGATATATTATACATCTTTTTTATAATGATAACAATATTGTTCATGCCAATCATTAATGATTAATCATATTGGCATTAATTTTTAGAAAAAATTTTAAATACTATGCCTGATTTTTTGCATTAATCATATCAACCACAGCCTCCATTGCATACAGGTATCCCTTTAATCCCAATCCTACTACCTGACCATTACATACAGGAACTGTCACTGATGTATGTCTGAATTCTTCCCTTGTATGAACATTTGAAATATGTACTTCTATTTTAGGAATAGCTGATACAGAAGCCAGTGCATCTCTTACTGCATAACTGTAGTGTGTAAATGCACCTGGATTTATAATTATACCATCAACATCTGTGTAATACGCCTCCTGTATCTTGTCTATAACAGCACCTTCGTGATTACTCTGAAACACCTCTGCTTCAACATTAAGCTCATCTGCCTTATCCTGTATCATCTTTACAAGTGTCTCATAATTGTCCGTACCGTATATCCCCTTTTCCCTTATTCCAAGAAAATTAATATTAGGTCCATTAATAACTAATAATTTCATAATTAAATCCTCATTTCTGTACATTTTCATTCTCTGCCACATATTTTAATATTTCATCGAACATACGCTCAAATGATTTATTTTCTGTATTAATAACAATATCAGCAGCATCCATATATATATTTTCTCTCTGCTGCATAAGTGTATGTATCTTTTCCTTAAGATTCCCCCCTTTAAGAAGCGGTCTTGTATTATCTTTGTTCAGCCTTTTACATAATTCATCTTCAGATGCCTTAAGATATACAACTGTACCTATATTTCTTAAAATATCCCTGTTGATTTTTCTTAAAGGCAGTCCTCCACCAACTGAAACAACACTTTTTTTAAGTGAAGCTGCATATTCTTTTACAGCTTCTGTTTCCATGTTTCTGAAAGCTTCTTCACCCTTTGTCTCAAATATATTGTTAATTGTAGTATTCTCTTTATTTTCAATGTACTCATCTGTATCATTAAATGCATATCCATGTTTTCTTGATATCCATTTACCAAAGGTTGTTTTGCCACTTCCCATAAATCCAATAAGGACAATATTATTATTCAATTCCCAGTTCCTCTTTCATTTTTTTATATACTATGTCTGCATCTTCCCTGGATATAACTGTATTATTCCATAGCTCATATGCAGCCACTCCCTGATATAAAAGCATCTTAAGTCCATTAAAGGCTGGCTTTCCAGCTTGCATGCACAGCTTCATGAATCTGGTTGTTGAAGGATTATAGATTATGTCAACTCCAGCCTTAAGCTTTTCATAAAATGCTTCGTCTGAAATCACTGTTTTATCTATATCCGGATATAATCCCACACTCGTTGTCTGTATTGCAATATAACCCGCACCATCAAGCTTCTTATAATCATCAATATGCATCGGTATGACACATTCTCTTTTAAAATAATTATTAACTGCCCGAGCTATATTTTCAGCCTTTTCTATAGTTCTATTTAACATGTATACACTGGCTGCACCTTTCTGCGCACATAAAAAAGCTATGGCTCTCGCTGCACCTCCTGCTCCAAGTATTATGCAGTTACTATCCTTCAGTTGTATGTTTTCATCATCAAGTTCCCTGCCAAGTCCTAGTATATCTGTGTTGTATCCTTTATATCCTCCATCCACTCTTACAAGTGTATTAACTGCACCTATAGCTTTCGCAAGAGGATCTATATCAACAAGTGCATCCATTACATTCTGTTTATGAGGCACCGTTACATTAAGGCCAAGAATATCAAGTGCATATGCACCCTCAACAGCCTTTATCACATTATCATTCTCTACCTTAAATGTCGTGTATACAATATTAGTCCTGGTTATATCCGCCAGAGTGTTATGAATAACCGGCGAAATCGAATGTCCTACAGGATTGCCTATAAGACCACATACTCTTGTCGTTCCTTTTATGTCCATCATATTACTTCCTTAGTTTATATTATATATTAATGATATGAGGCTCAAAAGGTATTTAGCCCCTCATTTATGATTAATCTGAAAATGTCATTAAAATCATTTTCTGTTAATTCTGATATATTTATTATTTCTCTTTTTATAAAAGAAAAGCACTATCCATTCAAGCCTTCTTTTTAATATAATCTGTATTTCTTCATGCTTAGCTATAGGCTTTACCAGTATCGACATTATTCCCGCCCTGTTAGCCCCCCACACATCTGTAAACAACTGGTCTCCCACAAAAAAGGTGTTATCTTTATCCGTATGCATATACTCCATTGCTTTTATATAGTTTCTTGGCGATGGTTTATCTGCTTTACTTACGTATTTGGAATTAACTTCGTCTGCAAGTGGCTTAACCCTGTATTCCTTATTGTTTGATATAATACATGTATCATATCCTATACTTCTTAACTGTTCAAACAGCTTCTTAGCCCCTGGTGTCACTGGCGCACCATGTTCAACAAGCGTGTTGTCAACATCAAATATAATTCCACGATATCCTTTTTCATACAAACCTTTATAATCTATATTATATGCCGAATCTATATACATATCGGGATAAAATCTTTTAAACATATATTTTTCCTCTCATCCTGCATCTTATAGCAATGTTAATTATTAAGGATTTTTTTAATTTCATCCATAAATGTATTAACATCCTTAAATTCCCTATATACAGAGGCGAATCTGACATATGCCACTTCATCAACATTTTTAAGTTTATCCATTACTATGGAACCTATGGTAGTTGTCGGTATTTCTTTTTCTCCCATGTTAAATATCTGACTTTCTATGTCATCTACCATTTCATTTATCCGTGCCATTGACACTGGCCTTTTATGACATGATCTTACAATACCTGCAATAATCTTCTCTCTGTCGTATGGTTCCCTGTTGTTATCTTTCTTTACAACAATAAGCGGCAATGTTTCAATCTTTTCATATGTAGTGAACCTTTTACCACACTCATCACATTGTCTTCTTCTTCTGATTGAACTATCATCTGTAGGCCTTGAATCAATAACCCTGGTATTTTCTTTTCCACAATAAGGACATTTCATAGCAGCGTAACCTCCTTAACAGCCAGCTTTTTACTCATATATCCGTCACTTGAATCGTAATACATATAATTAGAATAATTATATCTTAGTCCATCTATTATGTCAAAAAATTATATTTGTTTTTAATTCACCTCGTATAAAATCCACGCATATGGCAATGATTTTACTATAAGCGGACAAATCTTATATCTCTGTTTACACACTTTAACTGTTTGAATTGTCCGCATAGTCTTTAGGAGGAATGTTAATGGCAGGTATAAGAGTTACTATATGCGGAGTGAATACTAAAGAATTACCATTACTTAACGCTAAAGAGAAAAATGAGCTTCTCGTTAAAATAAAAGATGGCGATAACGATGCACGTGAAAAATTCATAAAAGGTAATCTAAGGCTTGTACTAAGTATTGTCGGAAGATTTTCAAACAGTAATGAAAATATGGATGATTTGTTTCAGATTGGATGCATAGGATTAATAAAAGCTATCGATAATTTTGACTTAGAACAAGGAGTACAATTTTCAACCTATGCGGTTCCCATGATAATTGGAGAAATAAAAAGATATCTAAGAGATAACAGTGCAATAAGAGTAAGCCGCAGTCTTAAAGATATGGCATACAAAGCCATATATACCAAGGAACAGCTTTTAAAGAAAAAACAACATGAACCAACAATATCAGAAATTGCCAATGAGATAGGCGTAGCTAAAGAAGATATTGTTATTGCTCTTGAAGCAGTCTCTCCAACTGTTTCTTTATACGAACCAGTATTTAACGAAGGACAGGATACACTTTATGTAATAGATCAGATTAAAGATGCCAAAAATAAAGAAGACAACTGGGTCACACATCTTGCACTTGATGATGCCTACCAGAAACTTGACAATCGCGAAAAACAGATTATAAAAATGAGATTCTATGAATATAAAACGCAGATGGAAATTGCTTCTGAAATAGGAATATCACAGGCACAGGTAAGCAGACTTGAAAAATGTGCCTTAAAAAATATGAAAAAACATATATCACTGGATTAACATTTCCATATGTCTCATTTTTCTCGCATTTTCTACAAATCAAAGCCAATCTTATATTACATGAATATTATATACAATGTTTATGTTTTCTGCTAAGAGCGTAATAAATTATAAACCTACAATATTTATTACGCTCTTTATACTTTATATTAGTACTTTTTCAATTCACATAAAAACTTTTCTTCTATAAGTTTTCTTATAAAAGCTGCATCTGTATTTTCTATTCTGGTATAGCTTATAAAGCCACCCGCCATATGTTCATGACCACCGCCATTACCAATCTGCCTGAGTGCATTGTTAGAAATACTTCCCGCATCATATACACCACTACTTCTGATTGACAGTTTTACGCCCTCTTTCTTGGCAGAATAGGCTACTGCAAAATCAATTCCATCAAGTGACATTATGAAATCACATACAGATGCTATAAGCGATTCCTGACAATTATCACCCGTACTTGCAAAACAAGCATCTTTGTGTACATCAAGATTAGCAATTGCATATGCATATGCCTTAAGATCATCATACTGTCTGACACTTGTATCTAATTTATTAAGCACCTTATGATCTGCTATGTTATATAACTTATAGAACATATCAAGATCCAGCTGGGTTACTCCTCTTTTCATATCAGCAGTGTCAACCTTTATGCCATATAAAAGTGCTGTTGCCATATGCATATCTATGTTGACATCATTTTCAATATAATATGAGGCTATTATTGAAGCACACGCACCAACCTCAGGTCTTATATCCTCGAAAACATATTTATTAGTATTGTAT